>CAIZKT010000001.1:0-7599 GCA_903933565.1 uncultured Victivallales bacterium
CCCGATTTCAGCGCCGTAGGTGCGGCCATCCCTCAGCCCAGCCCAGCGGGCTGGGTAAACAGGTTCCATGTGCCCGAGCCCCGAAGGGGCGCAATAGCCCCCCGCCTCAATCCCACCCGTAGCGTTCGTCGTGGGCGATCTGATAGCGCTACACATAACACCTTTCTAATTTAAGCCCCATGATTATCATTTGTTCTCACTGGTCAGCACGTTACAGAACGTACTATGTTACCTGTAGCTACTTGGTTCTCATTGGTTATCATTAGTTCAGGTGGCATATAGGGGGCACGGATTCGAGTCCTACACCAGCATTCTCCCTGTGTGGTTTTCATTCTCTACTACCCTACAAACCCTACAAACCCAACAAACTGGGGTAACAGGCCATGGCTAAACGCACCCTTCACCTGACACGAACCGCCGTCGAGGCGCTGCCCACGCCGACGGGGGGGCCGATGTACTATGCCGACACCGGAACGCCGGGGCTGTGGCTGCGTGTTCTGCCGACCGGGCGCCGTGTGTTTCTGTTCCAACGGAAGTTGGCTGGGCGAAAGGTCCGCGTAACCATTGGGCCATACCCTGCCGTATTGCCCGAGCAGGCCCGCCAGGAAGTTCTCAGGATGAACGCCGCCGCTGCCCGTGGCGACGACCCTGGACAGGCCCGGCGCCAGGCCCGCGAGGCGCCGACCTTTGGTTCTCTGTTCGCTCAGTACCTGGCCACCTACGCCAGCGAGAACCACAAGGACGGGGGTAAGGAAGTTGAGCGGCAGTTCCGCGTGTACCTTGCCCCTCTGGCCGGCAAACGGATGGAAGAGTTGACCCTGCCCATGCTAACCGGGCTGCACACTCGCCTGGGCAAAGACCACGGCCCTGTAATGGCTAACCGCTCCATGGCTATGGTTCGGTCTGTCTGGCAATGGGGGATCCGCCAGGAGTTGCCTGGAGTGCCCGCCGCAAACCGGGGGGTCAAGCTGACGATGTACCCTGAACCCGAGCGAGAGCGCTTTCTTACGGGGGCAGAGTTGAACCGGCTGTGTAAGGCTCTGGACGGTGAGTTGCCCGTGTGGAGGGACTTCTTTATGCTCTGCCTCCTTACGGGGGCGCGCCGGGGCAACGTGGCGGGAATGCGCTGGCAAGACTTGGACCTGGCTGGCGGGCTATGGACCATCCCGAGCGAGGCGAGTAAGAACGGGGCGCCCATGCGGGTTGTCTTGCCTGCCTCGGCCGTTGCGATTTTGCAGGCCCGCCAGGCCGCCGCGCGCGGAGAACAGGTGTTGCACCTGTACGTCTTTCCATCTGGGCACGCGACGGGCAAAGTGCCCCTTGTGAGCTACCCTCAGCGCGCCTGGCGCCGGATATGCGAGCGCGCCGAACTGACGGACGTACACCCGCACGACCTCCGCCGTACCATGGCCAGTTGGCAGGCCGCCGCCGGTTCATCGCTCGCGATCATCGGAAAGAGCCTTGGGCACAAGAGCCTGGCGGCAACCGCGATCTATGCCAGGTTGGACCTTGACCCGGTACGCACGTCAGTCGAGCAGGCCGCCGCCGCCATGCTGGCTGCAGGCAGGAAGGCGGACGGGGCTTAGGCGTCCCCACGCATGGCCGCTTCTGTGATTGCCATGTACCGCGCGCGAAGTCTAGAGATAACGTTCTGACGCTCCGCAGGGGGTAGGCTCTGCAACGTTTCAAGGGCTTGCTCTACCGTCCCACTGCCTCTTGCCTTCACGATTACGGCCAGCACCTGCAGCAATGGTGGCGGGGGTGGCTGAATTGGGGGGAAGTTTGTAGGCAGCCCCGCCCGTTTCCTGAACTGCACCCACATAGCCACGCGCAGAGGGGTCCAGCTAGGGTCTGGAGTATCCAGAGCAGCATAGCGCGCACGAGTATCGCGCTGCGATTCCAGGACCCTCGCCTTGGCCCTGGCTAGACGCTCGCGGCGTTTTGGATCTGCTTCTAGTGCCGCCCGTCTTGCTGCCTTTCGCTCCTGCTCTGCCTGTTTCGCTGCCGCTGTCCGTTTTGCTTCAATCTGTTGCCTGACGGGCGCGAGGGCCGCGCCCCGGTTTCCGGCAGTTGCCGTCAGTGCCCACGCCCTGAGTTTGGCCACCTCTGCCGGGTGTAGTAGGACCTTGCCCGTCGGCGTGGTCTTCAGCGGTACCCGAATCGGAAACCCTGCCGGCAAGTCACCATCCGCCCAGCGGGTAACCGTGTTCCTGTGAACCCCCACTTTCTTGGCTACCTGTGTTGTCGCGTACCTGTGCGGCCTGGCCATGGCTTCACCTTTCTGTGCGTAGAATGCCCTACTATAGCACAGGTTGACGCCCATGGGAATGGTGTAGCGCGAGTTATTAGCGCAGGACGCAAACCGCAACAGGGGGCAAGCAATGCAAGAAAACGCCGACGCTCGCAAACTACTGACCGAGAGGGGGGCCGCCGCCTTCTTGGCCGTCAGCATGGGCACCCTGTCAAACTGGCGCAGCTCGGGCAAGGTCATCATCCCCTGTGTCCGCCTAGGTCGGGCCGTGCGCTACCGGGTCTGCGACCTTGAACAGTTCATTGCTTCCCAGACTGTAGGCACCCCATGACCACGACGACCGGACCAGCTTTCGACTGGTGCTATCGCTGTCAGGATGACACCCCGACCGTCTATCGCGAAATGCGGGCCGGGGTTGGCAATCTCTGCGCCATCTGCGGAACCTGTCGCAAGGGCAGGCCCTATGTCCCGAAAAGCTTCCTAACCTCTCCGAAGCCGCTTGAAGCGGTAAAGAGCACCCATGCAACCCTCGTCCGATAATCCGACCCGTCATTGCCAGGCTGCTTCATCCTACCTACAGCGGGGCTGGTATCCGATACCGGTTGAACCGGGCGGAAAGAAGCCTATCGGGCGGGGCTGGCCAAACCTGCGCCTGACCCCAACAGAGGCCGCCGCCACTTGGGACACCGCCAACCCGCCGAACATCGGGCTGCTGACCGGCGAACCATCGCGACTGGTTGTTCTCGACTTCGACGCCGCCCCCGTTTTTCTCCGCTGGGAACTGGATCATCCCGAGGCCGTGAACACCTACACGGTCGCGCGTACCAATGCCGAACCGGGCCGCTGTCACCTGTACTTCATCCTTTGCGAGGGGCAGGCCGCGCCGGCTTCCGCAAAGGTGCCCGGCTGGGACCTGCTGAGTACAGGCCGCCAGGTCGTGGCCCCGCCGTCGCGGCACTCGAGCGGGGGCACCTATAGGGTTATGCGCGACGTCCCCGCACTTCCCTGGCGGGACGAGTACCGACCCGAGGTTCCGCCCCAGAACGACGGGCACGAACTCGCCTGGGATGCTGTTATAGGGGCGGGCACGGATGCATATGCCGCCGCCGCCCTGGCCGGAGAAGCTCAAGCCGTCGCGGGAACCATCGAGGGCGGACGCAACGAGCGCCTGAATACCGCAGCCTTGAAGATAGGGCACCTTGTTGGCGCGGGGGCACTCCCTGAGTCTGAGGCCGATGCTGTTCTACTGGCCGCCGCCCGGCAGTGTGGGCTGCCAGAGCGCGAAGCCGCCGCCACCATCGCCAGCGGGCTGCGCAAAGGGCAGACCGAACCCCACGCCGTACCGCCACCTTTCCAGAGGCGGGAGGGATTGCGCCCGATTCTGACCACGGCAACCCCCCCATCTGAGGCGCCTGAGCCTTGGGTCACCCCGTCGCCGTTAGGCGCCGTGGCACTCGAACTTCCCCCCTGGCCTTGGGATACCATGCCGAGCGCGTTGCAGGCCAT
This sequence comes from uncultured Victivallales bacterium, assembly GCA_903933565.1. Lineage (GTDB taxonomy): Bacteria > Verrucomicrobiota > Lentisphaeria > Oligosphaerales > JAFGRS01 > CAILUI01. The sequence continues at coordinate 3,758 of CAIZKT010000001.1, forward strand.
GGGGCAGGACGTAGCAATTGCTGTCGGCGTACATGAATCCTTGGCAGCTGCTGGGGCGCTGGGAATGGCCAGCATTGCTCTGGCTAACCGTGTAGAGCTGACGATCAAACCGGGGCACGTATGCCGCGCCAACACCTATTGGCTGGTGGCTGCTGGTATCGGCACGGGAAAGACCTCTGTAATGCGTCCGTTTCTCCCGCCGCTTTTGGATTGGGAGGCCGGGCAACTGGATGCCTTTCGCAACCGGCTGGCCAGGTGGCAGGCTGCGCAGTTAGTGATCGACGGCCGTCGTGCCGCGATGAAGCGCGAGGCCGGGAAGCCTGACACCGATATGCGCGAACTTGAAGCGCGCCTGGCCCGGTTGGAACTGGAGGTAGGTGAGGAACCCGAGGAGCCCCGCCTTTTCGCTGAAGATGCCACCAGCGAAGCCCTGGGGAAGCGCCTCGCCGGTAATAGTGAACGCATGGGAGTTGTCAGTAGTGAAGCGCGTAAGGTTCTCCAGTTGGCGCGCGGGCGCTACAACGAAAAAGGTGGAGACCTTGACCTATGGTTAAAGGCTCACGCTGGTGACCCGCACCGTGTAGATCGGCAAGGACGGCCACCATACGACCTGCGGTCACCTTGCCTGTCGGCGCTGCTCTTTACCCAACCGGACGCGCTTCAAGCCATCGGGGCAGACCCCGAAGCCCGCGCCAGCGGCTTCCTGGCCAGGTTCATGTATGTGGTTCCGCCGGGTGGGGGCGCTACCGAATACCCGACAGATTCAGTACCCGACCGCGTAGCGCGCGCCTATCGCAACACGGTAACCGGTATCCTGAATCTGTCCACGGCCATCGACCGCGACGGCAACCATGGGCCTTTGCCTGCCACATTGGCGCCCGAGGCTTACGACCTATTCCGCAGTTCTTATGGCCGCTGGGGGCGCGAACTGAACGAGGTAGCGCAGGCCGGAAACGTCTTTCTCGCTACCTGGCTGGGGAAGTGCCGCGAACACGCTGCGCGGTTGGCGCTGCTCTTTGCCGTAGTCGAGTCGGTAAGCACTGGCCAGGCCGTTCCGGGGTTGGTGGTGAGCCTCGCTGATATGGATGCCGCAATCCGTCTGTGTGACCATCTGAGAATCCATGCCGAGCGCGCCGCTGGGGTTATCGGAGAAACGCCAGAGGCCGCCGCCGCCGCCCGCGCGTGGGAATGGATTGTTCAGGGGGGCGCCCGTCTGGCCGGGAAGCGCGAGGCCGAAGGCTGCGGGGCCGTGGTTGCGGTCAAGGCCCGCGACCTTGTACAGGCCGGGCTGCCGGGCTGCGACAGCACCGAAGCCGCCAGTAAGGTCCTTGGCACTCTCGAAGAGCGTGGCTATCTACAGGCCGTGCTGTGGGCTCGTCCCGGAGCCTCTGCCCGCCCCCATGAACTGTGGTTTGTGAACCCCAAGTCAACTAGGTGACCCCCATGAACAAACGCTTGAACCCGAAACGGAACGACACCTGGAAGCCACTTGGCCGTGGCGCCCTGCGCACGGGGCCGGATAAGCGGACACTGCTCCTTGACCTTGAAGATAACGAGGTCGCTGCGGAACTGCTCCGGTGTCTGAGCGACCCCGATCATATGAGGCGTCCGGTCCTCCAGGGCAAGGAGGGCCCCCCATGCTGACCCCGAAGCAAGAAGCCTTTGCCCAGCAGTATCTCGTCTTGGGTAACGCCAGTGCAGCCTACCGCGTGGCCTATCCGCGCTCAGTCAACTGGGCTCAGGCCGTGGTGCATAACAAAGCCTCGCTGATGCTTCGTCATGGTGAGGTAATGGTGAGACTTGGAGAACTGAGATCGGTGGACGTGGGAGCGGCTGTCATGGAGTACCGCGAGGCCATGGAAGCCGCTTCTACCATCGCCCGCGACCCGCTCGCTGCCCCCCGTGACCGCCTGAACGCCATCGGCTTGTTGGCCAAGCTCCAGGGGTGGGAACCGCCCGCCCGGGTGGACCTGACCTCGGGCGGGGAGCCGATTCAGCGTACCGAAATCCGAATTGTGCCCGTGTCCGAAGGCCACTATAGCCGCCTGAACCCAAAGGAGTAGACCATGATCCGACACCCAAATCTCGCCATCTTAGACCCGGTTCCAATCTGGCCAGGCCTTGACCTGGTGGACCTGGCTGATGCTCCTGTCCCACGCCCCCCTGATTACAAGCTGGTGGAAGCGCTGCCCGTGCCGTTCGATTCGCCCCCCATGACTCCCGAACAGTTTTCCGCGTTCTTGGAGCGCGCCGGAAAGGAAGCTCGGATTGCTGCCATGCTGGCCACCGTGGCCAAGCAGTCAGAACCGCCAGCGGTGGGGGGCAAGGCGTGAAGACAGCCGCAGAGTACCTGGACGGGCTCACCATACCCCCCGCCGCCGCACAGGGGCTGACCCTGGACGTTGGACCATGGACACCCGATGAAATCGCCGCCTATCGCCTTGTAGGCCCCCTGAGCCGCAGAGGCCTGGCAAAGTGGCACCGCGAGTATCGCCAGCAACCCGCCGCAACCCATCGCACCGATGGACCGGCACAACAGTAAGTGCAGGAGTTTCGACCATGGACATTCGCCCCCAACAGTACGACGCCATTGCCATCCGCCCCTACTTCGGGCCGGGAACCGTGAAGGACGCCGAGGCTTTCAACCGCACCATCATGGAACAGGCTGCCGACCTGGAGGCCCTTCGGGGTGAAGTGACTGCTCTGACCGGCGAGACGGGAGACACTGATCGAGCTTGGAACAACACCAAAAAAGCGCCATTGACCGCGAACGCTTCCAGTCTGCTGGCCACGGTGGACACGCTTCGGGCGCGCGCCTTTCGCTGGCTCGACATCGAGCTAGGTCAGATGGACCAGAAGATGGCGATTCAGGCCACCGCCGACACCGATCATGCCGTTGCCCTGGGAAAACTCGACGAGGAAATGCTTAAGGCTTCGTCCAAGGCCCTGGCGAAACTCAAAGCCGCTGGCCTGGAAGATGTAATTTGTCCAAAAGTGCCCGCCTGTGACGCCATTGCGCGCCAGCGGCGCGAGCTGGAAGCCGCCAAAGGGGACCCCCTGGTAAGCCACAACGACCGCTGGCATTACGGCATTATCTGCGAGCGGGTTCGTGATTTCATCCGCCCGCTTCTGCCTGTCCTGTAGCCCCCTCGCCGCATCCCCGGCCCATATGTCGGCGCGGCTTCGTGTCCCCCCCTACCGGTCTTTGTCCTTTTACCGGTAGGGGGGCTTTTCGTCTCTGTGTCTTGCCACAGCGGCCATAGGCGCATCCGGGGCGCAGGAATGGCTTACGGCATGGGGCTGGGGCGAAGCCGGGTAGGAAGGGCACTGTAGCGCCAACCGCACGACGCACGACACGTTCGAGGCCTACTGCCGCGAGCGGTGGGGGATGGTGGCCAGCCGTGCTCGCCAACTGATTGGCGCTGCCAGCATCGCCGACAGGCTCACGAGTGTTACAACTGTAACACCTGCCACCGAATCCCAAGCCCGTCCGCTTACCCGCCTGACCCCCGCACAGCAGCCCATCGCCTGCCAGCGGACCCGGCGCAACCTGTCGGACGCCGAACTGGTGCGCTGCGTGGCGGAGCTGGACAAGAGGAAGGCGCGGGCGGAAGCAACTGCGGTTGCCCGTGACGCAAAGTCTGATCCGCAACATTGCGGAACAGAGGGAGCTTCCGCCGCCGCCACCGCCGCCGCCCTGAAGTACGCCATCGGCTGCCAGCGGAACCGGCGTAACCTGACGGACGCGGAACTGGTGCGCTGCGTGGCGGAGCTGGACAAGAGGAAGGCGGTAGGACGCCCGGCACAGGGAGAAATGCCGCAACCTTGCGGCATTACCGGAC
>CAIZKT010000002.1:0-5505 GCA_903933565.1 uncultured Victivallales bacterium
CCGCCGCGGCGCCGACGCAGCGGCGCCCTCCAACGCCCCTCGTCCGCCGCGGCGGACGCAGGGCGGAATGGGAAGCGCCTGGTGTCATACGAGGTTGTTGCAGGTCTCCTACAAGCACGCGCCTCACATACCAGGCTGCGGCGCCACCCGGAGGTTTGGAGAGCACGCACCCGGGTGGTGTCAGCGCCCCGGCACGCCGCGGCTCGGGCGTGCCGCCCGAGGCCCACGGGCCTCAACGCCACTCATGGCCATTGGTTTGCCAGAGCATGTCCATCGTCCGCTGGCGCATTTCCCGGGCGCAAGCGAACTCGGCCTCGTCCTTGGCCAGCAGCATGGCGTAGCCTGCCGTCTGGCGCAGTTCCTTGAGGATCTGTCGCAGATAGCCGACCATGGCATCCTGCGCCCCGCCGATGCTGCGCGTCTGTTTACCCAGCTCCTGTGCCTGGGCGAACTTGGTTGGCGCGTCGCTCGTGCCTGTCGGCGGCGCCGCCGGGCGGTCGATCAGTGCCTCGACCTGATCCACCAAGGCCATCGCGTCGGCGGTGGTCTTCATGTAGGGACCACGACCTTTGTTATAGGTGTCGTCGAGGCGGGTCAGGAAGAGCTCGAAGCGCTCCACCAGCGGCGCGAGCTGAGGGCTCTGCGTCCGCTGCTTCAGAAGCCAGTCGTGCTCAGCGCGCTTCCAGGTCATGTACTCTTCGATACGCTCACGTTTGGTCGTGACGAAGTAGTCCATCCGGCGCAGGTCATCGAGGAGCTTGCGGCGTTGTTTCAGTTCCGTGCCTTGCTCGAACGCCTTCTCATACTCGGCGGTGATGGCGCAGGTGGCCGGGTAGCGGTGGCTCGGGGTGCTGACCGGCGCCACCCGCGAGTAGAGCTGGAAGGCCGGCGTTTTTTCGAGCGTCTGCTGCAGAAGGTCGTTCACCAGGATCGCCTCAGCGGGAGTAGCGGCGCTGCGTTCGTAGGGGTAGACGAGAGCCACATCGGCAGGATCGAAGCTCAGGTCATCCGCGCCCGGGAAGAAGGTATGCTGCATGGCATTGGCGAACTTAGTATTGACCAGGTACAGGCCCTTGTCCTGGACGAAGGCGGGGTAGACGAGGTCATCCCGGCAGCTTGTCCACATGGTGCGTGAACCGTTGTCGCGGCAGAATTCCCAGTTCCCGTTCTGGCGTTTCACGGTCGGCACCCAGGAGTCGATCAAGCCGTCCTGCTGGCGGCGGAAGTCGACCCGCCACTGCGCCGCGAAGGGCAGCTCGCCGCCGACCTTGTTGCCCTTCATGTCGGTGAGTTCCGAGATGCGCTTCTGACGCCAGATTGCCGGCGCCGTCAGGGCTCCGACCCAGACGTTGCCGCGCTGGTCCCTGCGGTATCCCAGCTCAGTTTCAACCAGCACCCGCTTCTCGCCCTCGCCGGCAAGGGTCGCGGTGACGTTCTGGTCCGCGCTGAGCCAGACGAAGGCCAGGATGGCATCGCCGCCCTCGACAAAGTGCAGAAGCAGGTTTTCGCGCGGCAGACGCACGTGCTCGGCCGCGGTCTTCTCGGCGTTTACGACCAGGTCGCCACCGAACCCATCCGGCACCACGGCGAACCTGGAACCACAGGTCGCCACCACGCTCTCCGTGCCCTCGCGCGCCTCGGTTTCAACATAGGCCCGATTCTGCTGCAAGCGGTAGCGCACGGTCAGGCTCTTGCCCGCCGCGGTCTCAAAGCTCACGTCGAGCACGATCTCTTCCAGGTAGTGCTCCCGGACCCGGACCGCGCGGATGGCCTTGGCGCGGTCGCCCCCGCGGCCCACGGGGGTCAGGTCGGTGAGCTTCTTCCAGGCGCCTCCCGGCATCAGCGCGTAGGTCTCGGCGGCGGGGGCGCCCAGGCGGAACGCGACCCCGAGGGTGCGGTTGCCGAGCCAGGCATCGCCGGTAAAGGGGGTGGTGCGGTCGCGGACCGCCTTCCAGCCTTCGCGCTTCTGCACGTCCTCGGGGCTGAGGCATGCCGGGTGCGTGGTCCCGGTGTCATAGAGAGCGAGAAGGGGTTCGATGGGGACGATTTCCACATCGTCGAGCCAGAGGTGTCCGGGCTTACGCAGGCCGATCTGCAGGGAGGCCGGGAAGGCGACCGTGGCGCTGATCACCAGGTCGCAGCGCTGCCAGGTGTCCTTACGGAGGCTGAACTCCTGGCCGGTCATGCCGTTCACCTGCAGGTCCTCCGCGACGCCCAGGCCCCCCCAGGACCGCGTGTCGTAGACCTCCAGGTTGAACGAGATATCGGTATCGCTGCGGGCCCAGACCCGGTACGCATAGACCCCCGGTGGCAGCGTCACCTCATGGTTGGGGTGGATGTAGCCCTTGTCGTTGGTATGGTCGATCCGCAGGCTCTGTTTGCCCGTGTGGGCCAGCGTCTCGACGAGAGCGACGGTGCCCGTGGCGTCGTTTTCGAGTTGCTGGCTCCAGTCGGTCGGCAAGCCGCCGGGCTGGCCGGCCTCGAAGCCGGGGTTGCGCACGAGATTGGCCTCGGCGTCCGCCGCTGAACGCAGCCTCGGGGCCGCGGCAAGCAGGGCCATGAGGGTCAGCGCGGCATAGTGTCTGGATTGCATGGTGGTCACCTCTGCATGGCCTGTCCGGGCGGCTCGAACCCACACCTGTCTCCTGACCATACCACCCGTCCGACAAAGCGCACGCAAGACCGGCGCGGCGGCCCTCGGGTGTGGGCAAGTCCTGGGGCGGGATCAGCGCGCCTTCGCTACGGCGCCAAACCAGGGCCGAAAACGTGCGTCGGCCGCCAGCTCTCGGGCCAGCCGGGCATAGCCTGCCGCCAGCGGGTGGCTGGCGTCGGCGTACTCGGTCGTCGGTAAGGGTGGCGGCTCGATCACCGTGACCCCGCGCCGGGCGCTCAACTCAGTCACCATGCCCGCCACCATCCGCTCGTAGCGCGCCCGGCTCTCGGGGTCCTGCAAGTACGGGTTGAAAGGGGCCACCAGAACACAGACCCGGTTGCCACGCGCCTGCAGCAGGGTCACGGCCTCGCCGAAGAAACGCCATTGCAGCGACTCGCTCGGCGCTGGCCAGGCGAGGGTACTGACGGGGATACCGCGGGCCTCCCAGGTTACCGGCTGGCCGTGCGGTCCCGGCGCCGGCGGGGGGACCGCGATAAAGAGGCCCCGGTAGGGCTTGGGCGCGGGGTTGTCGATTCGCGGTTCGGGCTCCGTTCCGGCGCCCGCGTCGACCGCGGCGGCAGCGGCAGCGTCGGCCGCCGCTCCCAGGGCGTTGGCGTAGGCGCTCTTTGCATTCAGATGAGTAACCCATTCGAGGAACGCGAGCCGCCGTTCCACGACCACGCCGACGCGCTCCTCGAAACCCGCCCGGTAGCGTGGCACGCGCGGCCAGAACTGCGGCACCAGGGCCGGATGGTTGAAGGAGGCCTGCGCCTCTTCGCCCGCTGCCGGGGCCTCGCGCAGATCGTGGCGCGCCGAACTCATCCACAAGGTGTTCAGCACCAGGATGACATCGCCATCTCGGATGGCCTCGCCATGGTCGCGTAACAAGCCGAGCAGAGCCGCCGGGTGCAGGCCGTTCACCCCCAGGTTGGCAAAGCGCTCGGTGCCAGCCAGGCGGTTGAGTTGGCCGGACAGCGCCTGGCCGGCGCCGACGTATTCGCCCCAGACAACCGAGTCGCCGAGGAGCACGACGGAACCCCGTTGCGCCGCCGTGCGGAACCAACGCGCCGAGTGCCAGTAGTCCTGGCTGAAGTCGTAGGGCAGGCGGTAGTCCTGGCCGGGGCTGAAAGGCTCCAGGCGCGCCGCCACAAAGGGAACCCCCAGCAGCACCGTGGCGAGCAACAGCCCCACCGCCAGCCACTGCTTCACCGTGAGCCGAAGTGGATTCGAGGCGTAGACGAACTCACGCGCGTAATCCATAAAGAGCGACCGCTCCCCCCCTGCTCAGAATTGGAAGTAGATGAACGTCTGGGATCGGGACGAAGCGAACAGCAGCAGGTACACGATCATCCCTGCGGCCGTCAACACGCGCACGGTCCCGAGCTCCAGAAAATGCCGGTAGCGCGACTCGAAAGCGTATTCGTAACCCCACAGCCCGAAGCACAGCGCGTAGCCCAGCGCCGGAAACTGCGGATCGGTCAGCGGCGTGGTGGCCAGGCGGGTGAGGATGATGATGGCGTCGTGCAGGCTGGTGGCCCGGAAGAAGATCCAGGTGAGCGAGACGAAGGCAAAGACGAGAAGCTGTTTGACGAGCTTGGGGACGCCCTGGCCGTAGAGCCGTGTACGCTCCAGTTCGCGGGTCAGGAGCCGGCCCACCGCGTGCAGAAAGCCCCAGATCACAAAGGTCCACGAGGCGCCGTGCCAGATGCCGGAGAGGATCATGGTCAGGAACATATTCACGTAGGTCCGTACCGGTCCCCCACGGTTGCCGCCCAGAGGGATATAGACGTAGTCCTTGAACCAGGTCGAGAGGCTGATGTGCCAGCGCTGCCAGAACTCGCCCAGCCCCGTGGCCAGGTAGGGGTTGTTGAAGTTCAGCATGAGGTTGAAGCCCATCAGCCGGGCGATGCCGCGGGCCATGTCCGTGTAGCCGCTGAAGTCGCAGTAGATCTGCCAGGCGAAAGCAAAGGTCGCCAGGGCCAGTGCCGGAGCGTTGAACAGGGTCGGCGCGGCATAGACCTGGTCGACGTAGGTGGCCAGGTAATCGGCGATGGCCACCTTCTTGAACAGCCCCACCAGGATGAGCGACAGGCCGTCCGTAAGGTGCTGCCGGGTGATCTCACGTCGGCCGTACATCTGCCCGAGCAGGTTCTTGGCGCGCTCGATGGGGCCCGCCACCAGTTGCGGGAAGAAGGAGACAAAGGCCCCAAAGCGGATGAAGCTGCGCTCGGTCTCGACCACCCCATAGTAGGCGTCGATGGTGTAACTCATGGACTGGAAGGTGTGGAACGAGATGCCGATCGGCAGCATGATGTGCGGGTCGGGGATATACCAGGAGACACCCAGCCAGCCGAACACCGCGTCCAGGTTCGCCACCATGAAGTTGGTGTACTTGAAGAAAGCCAGGAAGCCGAAGTTGCTGACCAGACTGAAGATGAGCCAGAGCTTGGGGCGCCGGCTTTTCTTCATGTAGATCACGATCAACCAGTCAATGAAGGTCGTCGCGAAAAGCAGGAGCAGGTAGACCGGGTTCCACCAGGCGTAGAAGAGGTGCGATGCGGCGAATAACCAGTAGACGCTGAAGCGGCTGCCGCGGGTTGGCACGTAGACGGCGTACACGATCAGGAAAAAGACCGCAAAGGTCCAGGTGTGGAACAGCATCCGACAGTCTTCCTCAGCCGCTTGACGACACCCGTTGGCAGCCGCAGCAAAGGCGCCAACATAGGGGTGGTCCACGGGACCTGCAACCGGCGCCGTGCCGGCGGCAGGGCGGTTTCGAGAAAGAGACCCCGCGGGATCCGGCAGGCGTCTCCCCTGACCCCCTTGTATGAGACTTGCAGCAACCTCGTAGG
>CAIZKT010000003.1:0-2009 GCA_903933565.1 uncultured Victivallales bacterium
TCAGAAGCCGTGAAAGAATCGAGGATGGCGGATAATCAGTCTCATTCGAGGGTGCCAGCGGAGGGGGCTCGGTACCCGTGGGGGGGACCGGCCCTGGATGGCCGGGAGAGTCGGCGGCGGCGGGGGCGCGCGGGGACACCCCGGAGGGCCAGGTTGAGGACGCCTGGCCGGCGTCTGAGCGTCAAGGCTGAGGCGGCGTGTTCATGGTTCGTTCCTTCTGTTCTGTGCGCTTTGGTGGTCTGCGCGGCTCAGGCCCGGGCGGCGGCTTGTTGCGCCGGCAGCCAGCAGCGGCGCATCCAGATCTGTAGGTTGTACGTCAGGCAGGCCCACAGTACCTCCATGGTCACTTTGGCCAGTCCCCGCATGCGGAAGCGCCGCAGGCCCAGCTTCTCCTTCAGCCAGGCGTTCGGGAACTCGGCGAGTGCTCCCCTCTGTTTGTACACCGCCTTGGCGTCTTCGGTCTCCATCTTGGCGCGATACTGCTGTACCAGGAGCGATTCCACGGAGCGCACCACACTGCGCCCCGAGGGGTGGCTGCCGGGGCAGCACAGGGAGCGCGACGGGCACAGACTGCAGACCTCCCGCGGAGCCCGGTAGCGGTAGTGCACCACTCCTGGGTCGACCTCGCGCCCGTCGTAGTGCAGGGTCTGCCCTGCGGGGCAGGTGTAGCAGTCCGTCTGCGGATCGTAGACGAAGGCTTCGGGGAAGAACGTCGGGTCGATGCCGCGGCGCTTGAGCTGTCCCTGGCTCTGCGCCTTGCCGTCGCCCATGGAACCGTAGAAGTCGATGTCCCGCTCTGCGCTCGCCTCGATGGTCGCCCGATTGGTGAAGCCGGCGTCGGCAACGACCTCGGCCGGCATCTGTCCCAGTTGCTCCTCCACCCGGTCCATGGCCGGCATGAGCTGGCCGCTGTCGCCGCATTCGGTCGTGACTCCCGCCGCCGCGATCGCTCCGGCCTTCGCATCGGTGGTCACCTGTACGTTGAAGCTCGGCGCATAGCCGCCGTCGCCCTGTTTCATGATTCGCGCTTCCGGGTCGGTGGTGCTCACCCGCACCGTGCGCGCTTCCCGACCGTACCCCGCTGCCTGCTGCAGCTCCCGCAGCTCCGAGACCGCCAGCTCCAGGCGCTCCAGCCGTTCCCGGGCAGCACGCTCGCGAGCACTGCGGCGGCGCGCGGACAGCTCCGGGTCGTTCTCCTCGGCGGCCAAGGCCTGCACGTGCTCGCGGGCCTCCTCCAGGCAGACCGCCAGCTTCTCTTCGCTGCGGAAGGTATCCACGCCGGCACAGGCCCGCACCTTGGTGCCGTCATGCACCACCCGTTCCAGGGTCAGCAAGTCCTCCGCACGCAGGATGCCCAGGACCTCGATGCACAGGCCGTCCAGCGCCTCGCGGTTGGCGACGCGGAAGCTCGACAGGGTATGGTGGTTGATCTCCTCCAAGGCGGCGAGCCACTGGAAGCCGGGGTGATAGGCCATCAGCCGCTCGATCTCCCGCGCCGAGGTGATGCCCCGGCTGTAGGCATAGATCCAGATGGCCACCAGCAGGCGCGGATCCCACGGGGTGCGGCCCGCCGTGCCCTTTCGCGCCGCGATCGGTTCATAGAACGCACTGAGGTCCACGCTGCCGGTCACCTCCCAGATCGCCCGCACCGCATGGTCGCTGTCCACCAGCTTCTCAATGTCCAGGACGCGGAACTGCATCTGCTCGCGGTCAATCCGGCGTACGCGCGGCGCCGCAGGCGGCAGCTTGGGCGACCCGCTGTCCGCAACGGGGCCAGCCGCGCCGAGCGCCAGTCCCAGTCCCGGCTGAACCGCGCCTGCCGTCTGCCTCTCGCACTGCGCGCTATCCATCGCACCACTCCTGACCGTCGCCCCGACCACTCTCCACTGAAACCATACTATATATACATAACTAATTTAATACAAACATATTACGCATTTTTTCACAGCTTCTCAGAGATTGCGCGGCGTAGCGCCGCCGCGCAATCTCAGACTTCTTGATCCATGGAA
>CAIZKT010000004.1:0-1548 GCA_903933565.1 uncultured Victivallales bacterium
CTTCGTGCGGCGTGTCCATGGGGCTCTTGCAGAACCCTCGGCTCGCCAGTGTCTCGCCTGGATGGCAGGGCTCAGGCGGTGGGTGTACGGGGGCGGGCTGGGGTGGCGCTCATGGCCTTGCCCAGGGCCAGCAGCAGCGTATCGGCCACCGGGAAGAGGTTGAGGAATCCGGAGATAGCGAAGATCTCATGCACGACTCCTTTGAGGCCGCAGAGCACCAGTTTGCCGCCTGCGGCCTGGGTCTGCTTGCCCAGGCTAAGGATGGCCCGCAGCCCGGCGCTGCTGAGGTACTCCACTTTGCTCAAATCGAGCACGAGGCTCTGCCGTTGATGATCGGCCATGTGGCGTTTGCAGTGTCCCTCGAAGAGGGCGGCGGTTGACGCATCCACCCGTCCCTCGACGCACACCACCACGGCCTGGTCCGCTACGCTGTCTTCGAATTTCATGCTGTCTCCTTGGGGGTTCCGGCCTGCCGCCGCATTGCCTGTTCGGCCAGGCGCGCAGTCAGACACCGGGCTTGCTCGTTTGCTTTCAGTTCCTGCTCATGTTGGCCGCGGAGGGTTCTAAGCATATTGCCTGGCGATGGTTTCGGCCACCGCGCCGTCGAGTTGTTCGCGACGGCGGACCTGATCGAAGGCGGCGAGGAGGTCGGGGACGCGGACTCGGGCTTTCTCCTGCGCCCCGTACTGGCGCACGATCTGGCCCTTGTGCATCATAATGATGTGTTCGGGCAGTTGCACGGCCTGCTGCATCGAGTGGGTGACCATCAGCGCAGTCAGTTTCTCGCGCCGGATGAGCTGGAGGGTGAGTTCGGCCACCTGCGCGGCGCTCTTCGGGTCGAGGGCGGCGGTGTGTTCGTCGAGCAGGAGCAGGCGGGGGCGCCGCCAGGTGGCCATGAGCAGGGTGAGGGCCTGGCGCTGGCCGCCGGAGAGGGTGCCGATGGGGTTATCGAGGCGGTTCTCGAGTCCGAGGTTGAGGGTCCGGACGCGGTCGGCGATCTCGGCGCGGGCGGCGCGGTTGAGGGCCAGGCCCAGGCCGCGGCGACAGCCGCGCCGCATGGCCATGGCGAGGTTCTCCGCGATCGTCATCTCGGCGGCGGTGCCGGCAAAGGGGTTCTGGAAGACTCTGCCGATGAGGCTGGCGCGGCGGTATTCCGGCCAGTGGGTGATGTCCTGCCCATCGATGTGAATTTCGCCCAGGTCGGGCTCGAAGGTGCCGGCCACGGCGTTCAGCAGGGTGCTTTTGCCGGAGCCGTTGGTGCCGATGATAGCGGCAAAGCAGCCATCGGGGATGGTCAGGTCGATGCCACGGAGGGCCTGGACCTCGTTGGGGGTCTTGGGGAAGAAGGTCTTTGTGACCTGGCGGAGGTTAAGCATGGCGGCGTCCTTTGAGCAGCTTGGCGACGCATGATTTGAATCCGCCCGGGAGTACCAGCGCGGCAAAGACGAAGACGGCGGTGACCAGTTTCAAGTCATTGGGATTAAGACCCCAACGCAGGGCGATGGCGACCAGGAGGCGGAAGAGGATGGTGCCCATGATGGCGCCGCA
>CAIZKT010000005.1:0-4190 GCA_903933565.1 uncultured Victivallales bacterium
GATCCTGGCGTTCGGAAAGGGCACGCCATGAGCAACCCGCGCCACTCCATCGTCCAGCAGCGGCACCTCACGCCCGGGCTGTGGACGTTGATCGTCGACGGCGACGGCAGCGCCTTCAACTGGGAGGACCTCTACGTCGTCCTTAACCAGTACGGGAACGTCAACCAGCGCACCGGCCCCTGGGACTTCAACCTGCTCGAGGCCAACCGGCCCGTGCTGCCCGCCTACTGGGTCTTCGTCAACGGTCGCAGGATCGGCCTGTGGTACTTCAACCGTCCAGGCTTTGGCGACTTGGCGCAGAAGCACTTCCGGGGCGAGGCGTCGTTCTGGATCAGGGAGGCCGGAGAGTACGAGTTCCGCTTCGAGCCCTACCGCGAGTTCGTCCTCTCCTGGGCCCAGGCCGAGTTCGGCCCCGAACCGCATGATCGCTTGCTGGACGACCTGGTGCTGCGGCCTGCCGCGGAGCGCGGCTTCCAGCGGCGGTTCGACGCCGGGCGCTGGGCCCGCCTGCGGGAGCGCCTGGCGGACTCGAGCTTCCCGTACGGGGAGATCCTGGCCGAGGCCCTGCGCTGGGCCCGCACGAAGGCGCCCACGGCAGCGCCGGACGCCAGCCCGTTGCAGCATGAGCAGGTGACCGAACAGCTCTTCGGCAGCGTGCCGCTGCCCCTGCTGTGCGCTGGCTTCCTCCTGCAGCACGACGAGGGTTGTCTGCGGCAGGCCGTTTGTCTGATCGAGCACCTGCTGGCCCGGCCGGCCTGGGGCAACCCCCGCGAGGACGGCTACGGCCACAATGGCGACATGGGGGCGGCAGCGACGATCCTCGACCTGGCCATCGCCCTGAACCTGCTCGGCGACGCTCTGGCGGAGCCGCTGCGGGCGCGGCTGCTGGCCCAGATCGAACAGCAGGGGGAGACGTTCCTGGAGCTGGCACTGCTGCACCGCGGCTACTGGGGCGGCTCGATCCTGCAGGACCACGGCTTCTGCAGTTTCTCGTTCTTCACCACGGCCGCCTACGCGTTGCTGGGCTGGACGCCGAAAGCGAGGCAGTGGCTGCGCTTCTGCCTGCCGCGCATGGCCCGCACGATGGCGGCCCTGCCTACCGACGGGGCCATCCCGCAGAGCTCGTACCACATGCTGGCGCTCTACACCGACAAGGTGGTCCTGTTCCGTGAGTTGCATCGCCAGGCCACGGGAGAAGACGTGTACGACCGCCCGGCCTGGCGGAACCTGCCCCGCTTCGCCTGGGACTCCTACCTGCCTGAGGTGGCACGCTTCCTCCATGCCTCGCCGCGCGGAGATCGCAACCGCTTCTACGGTGGGCACCCCTTCCTCGACCAGATGGCGCGGGATTTCGGCGACGCCGAAGCCGCCTGGCTGGCGGCCGAGTACGTCCGCAGCGCCACCTCGGCTGGCCTGTATCATGCGGTGCAGGAGCAAGCCAGGTTCGCCTGGACGCTCTGGGCGGCGCTCCTCTGGGAACCGGTGGCGTTGCCGGCGCCGGAGCGCCTGCCGCAGACCCTGCGCCGGTACCAGGATTCGGGGGCGATTCTCTACCGCCACGAGGCGAGCGGCCTGGTTTTCTCCGCCCGCTGCGGCACGCCGAACGGGCTGACGGCACTGCAGCGCGCCACCTGCGGCTGCGACCGCCTCACCTTCGCGCCCATGTCGGGGACGTTCGCCCTGACCCGGCACGGCATGCCGCTCATCGTGAATGCCGAGGGCGGCTACAGAATGCGCACGGGGTTGGGCAATGTGGTGCTGATCGATGGCCAGGGCCAGTTCGGCGACCACGGGCCACCGATGTGCTGTCCTGACCACCTCTACCGCGGCGAGGAGATCACGGCGGCGCACCTGGATGAGGGCACGGGCCAGGGCGAGGTAACCATGGCGCTCACCCCGGCCTACTCTCCCGCCCTGGGCGTGACGGAGCACACGCGCGAGTTCCGCTTCGAACCCGATGGCAGCATCCGCCTCACGGACCGCCTGGCTACCTCCGCCCCACGGCGCTTCTCCTGGTGCTTCCACTGCTACGGCTCATGCCGGATCACGGCCTTGGGGAGTACCGGCTTCACGCTGCGGCAAGGCGACGAGGCACTCAGCGTGGAGGCGGTGCGAACCTCAGCTCCCTTGCGGGCCAGCGTCAGGGACACGCTGGTTGTGTGGGCCTATTGTAACGAGAACCAGGACGAGTCGTTCCGGCACCTGGAGTTCGAGAACATGACGCCGCAGTCGCACCTCGAGGTCGAATTCACCCTGCGCTGAAGCGCAGTTGGTTACGCCTTCATACGGCAGTTCAGAAGCCGGAATCGGTTCACACAACAGGGAGTGCACATGAAGCCCGATAGAACAGAGACTGCCTGCCTGCGAGAGCTGGCGAAGCGTTACACGGACGCCTCTGCCAGCCAGGAGCACGAGCGGACGAAGGAACTCTGGCGCCGCCTGCATGACCGCAGGATGCAACGGCCCATGATCTACATCTGGGTCATCATCTTCACCGAGGAGTTTGAGGAGGTGGCCAACCCCGTGTGCCGCCATCCGCTCTTCCGGGAAGCGGAGAAGCGGCTGCGGATCGACCTGTACCACCATTCCACGGGGGACGACTACCTGCTGGAGCCGTTCATCGATTTCTGGGCCGTGCGCAAGGGGATGGAGAACGGTCCCTGGGGGATCCGGACCCACATCGTCGAATCCAAGGGCGGCGCGTACAAGGCCTACGCCGACCCGCCGCTCAAAGACCTTGCTGACCTGAGCCTGCTTCGGCCCGCGGGCCACCACATCGACGAAGCGGCCACCGCCGTGAACCTGAGCCTGCTGCAGGACGCGATCGGCGACATCCTGCCGGTGAGCGTCATCCGCCAACCGCACTACAGCGCCAGCTTCCCGGTGTTCCTGCCGCACTTCCGGGGGCTGGAACAGGTCATGATCGACATGGTGGACAACCCCGCCGACCTGCACCGTCTGCTGGAGAAGATGCTGGCAACGACGCTGGCGGCCATGGACCGGGCCGATGCCGCCGGCGACTACCGTACCGCCGATGCATCTGTCCAGTCCGCTCCCTACAGCAGCTACACCCCCGACCCCTTCCCGGTGCGGCCGGCCCGGCGGCAGGATCTATGGTGTTTCGCGCAGGCCCAGGACTTCACCCTCATCTCCCCGCAGATGCACGACGAGTTCGCGCTCCGCTACCAGCAGCCGATCATGGAGCAATTCGCGGCCAGCGCCTACGGCTGCTGCGAGGACCTGACGCGCAAGATCGACATCCTGCGCAAGGTCAAGAACCTGAAGATGATCTCCGTGGCCCCGGCCGCCAACCTCGAGAAATGCGCTGAGCAGATCGGCTCGGACTACGTCGTCTCCTGGCGGCCGAATCCTACGGACCAGGTCTGCACCTCCTTCGACCACGAGCGCATCCGGCGGACCATCCGCGAGGGCTGCCAAATCCTGAACCGGAACGGCTGTCACTACGAGATCAACCTCAAGGACGTCGTGTCGCTCTGCGGCGAGCGCGAGCGTCTCCGGGAATGGGTATCCATCGTGCGGGAGGTGATCGGCGGAATGTGACCGCGACCCCCTGACTTCGCCAAGAAACTCTGCCCCCACGCCAGGCTCACACCTACCCTATAGACAGCTATGACGCTCGGACTTCTTCTGCAGTCTATAGCGTAGGTGTGACGCTTGCGGTGATCCCCGAGCTATAGGGTCAGTGTTCCCGGTAACCTGCCGGCTGTGGGAAGTCCGGCTCCGGTTCGGGCGGGGCGAAAGGCGCGGAGCAGGCGAACGCGAGGGTCTGCTGCGCCGGGCCGCCAGAGCGGGAGCGGCGGCGGTGCGGCGTCAGCCAGCACCCATTGGTGTACGCCCAGCATGGGCGCGCGCTTATGGGGTGCCCCGATCCGGCCGGTTCTGCCGGGTCAGCCAGTTCCCTATGCGTGACCAAGATACCCGCACGCCCGGCGGTGGACAAGGTTGGCAGCGACCCTCAACGATACCCCGCGGCGGGCGCGGCAGCAATGGGCGGGGGCCCCGCAGGGCGCAGGTCAGCTCCGTAGGGGTTTGCTTGTATGAGAACCGCAGAAGGTCGAATGACCCAAGACCCATGACGAATGGCAGAATCACCGACACGGCAACCGCGGTTCTCATTCCGCTATGTCCAGCCCCGAACCCTGAATCCTTGTATGAGACTTGCCGCAACC
>CAIZKT010000006.1:0-22197 GCA_903933565.1 uncultured Victivallales bacterium
ATGCCGGCCCTTTGGGCCTCGGAACCAACGGCGCAATAGCCCCCCTGATGCCGCCGCGGCGGGCTCGACCACGTACGCATCGTGGCGCCGACTGCAAGTCTCGTTCCGGTATGTCCGGCCCCAGCCTGGGGCTGGGCTGAACCCTGATCCCTGTTTTCCTCTCCGCCGTCTCCCTCTCCCTTTCCCTCTCCCTCTCCGTCTCCTCCAGTCGCCGTTTCCCCGTCTCGCCGTCTCGCCGTTTCCTGAACCCCAGGGACCTGAGTAGTCACCACCTAACTATACTCGGTCCCCTCACGGCTTGACGCAGACGTCTGCCTGGCGGTCGAGTTTTACCGCCAATTCCCGGATCTCCCCGGCCAGGGTGCTACAGGCGGTGGCATCGAGGCTCTGGCCTGAGGAGCCGAGTGGAGCCAGGAGGGTGACGGGAGCGTGCGCCAGGGCCGCCATCAGGCTGACGTCGCCCCAGTTCAAGAGTCCCGGGACGAAGATGCTCATGGACTGCGTGTGGGCTTTGCCGTCCAGCACGTACGAGGCCAAGACGCCGAGGGTCTCGACCGTAGCGAAGGCGCGCTCGTCCAGCGCGGCGGCGGCGAGTGCGGCGAGCGCGGGCTCGCCCCAGGCGACGAGGTCGACCGGGCCGTCCGTGGCCAGGACGTGAGCGACGGCGAGCAGGTCCTCGACCCACTCGCCGATCAGGGTCCGGCCCAGCCACAGAGCGCTGCGCGCGGCCTCGTGCTCGGGCCGGACCTGGCCCGCGTCCCAACGGCTTTCGCCGAGGTTGCGTAGGTCAACCAGACAGACCTGGTGCCCGGCCTTGAGAGCCGCGCTCACCGTGGCGGATTCCACTGCGGCGCCTTTGCCCTTCGGGTGTACGGCCAGAAGTGTGCCCCGAGGCGTGGCCTCCTGCCGGCGAGCCAGTACGCAGGGAAGCATGGCGCCGTGCGGACCGGCCAGGGTGAACGTCTCGGTCAGCAACTCGTCGGCCGGACGAGCGACCCGTGGCCCGCGGAGATACTGAGCAGGGGCCGCCAGATCGGCGCCGAGCAGAGCCGCCAGATCGCGGCGCAGGGCTGCCGCCGGCAGTGGCCGGGCCAGCGCGGCTGCCTTCAGCCGCCGGCCGTGGCGGGTCGCGTAATCCGTGATGGAGCAGACGTCGGCTGGACGCTGGTGGTCTGGGAAGCACAGCAGATCCCGCTCGGGAAGGTCTGCGTAGGCGGGGACGTCGCAGGGGCGGCCAGTTCCGTCCCCTTTGAGCCAGTAGCGGAACCAGCCCAGCATGTGGCGCTGCATCTCGGGCCAGTAGCCGTGGGTGAGGTCGAGGGCGCGATAGTCGACCCGGTCCCCCAGGCCGAGCGCCCGGTAGAGGTCCTGCGCTGGGTTGAAGGAGCGCAGCATCTCGCTGACGAAAAAGGCAGGGTTTGATTCACGCAACGCATTGAGAACCAGCAGCGCGCCGGGAGCTGCCAGGGCGAGGATGGCCCACTCCTCGGTGAGGGTCAGGCCGCGCGGCAACATCTCGCAGACGCAGTTTGGGGTGCAGATGTAGGACTCGAAACTGCCGACGGAGACCACCGGCACTGCGGCCCGGATGCGCGGATCGAAAGCCGCCAGCCACATGGTCTGATTGCCGCCGCCGCTGGCGCCGGTCACGCCCAGGCGCTCCCCGTCGACGCAGGGCAGGCTTTGCAGCAGATCCAGGCCGCGCTGGTTGTCCCAGACCTGAGCCCCGAGCAGCGTTTCCCCGAGGCTGAGCAGCGCCGCGCCGACCTGGGCGCCGTGGTACTCGTACTGCCCGGCCACCGTGCCGCGTTCGCCGGAGCCGAAGGCATCTACCGCCAGGACGACGAAGCCGGCTTTCGCCAGCAGGTGGCCCCGCGCCGCCACCCGCGCCGCTACCTTGCCCTGCTGCCAGTGCCCATGCACACTCAGCACGCCGGGAAATGGGCCGGGACCCTCAGGCACGTACAGGTTGGCGGTGACCCGGACGTCCGGGCGGCTGCGGTAGGAAATCCTGGTGACGCGATAGCCGTCCAGCGGCAGCGTCCCGTACTCCTGCACCGCCAGCGGGCAGGGCTCGGGAGACGGCCCGGCGGCAAGCTGCAGTTGCCGAAGGAGTTGAGCGCGGTACGGCTCCCACTCGGCCACCGTGCTCGGAGCCTGGTGGAGCTGGTGCCAGCGGCGCGCTTCGAGCTTCAGGCTGTCTCGCAGCAACGCCCCGCCATTCTCTTCGGGCCATACCGTGGTGTTCATGGGGCTGCATTCCCTGTCTTCACGCTGAAGTACGCCGGCACGTCTGCCAGTATCGGGAGTCGAGAATCCTGCTCGGACAGCAGCGGTTCGCAGACCGGCCAGGTCACGCCGATGGCCGGGTCGTCCCAGCGCACCCCGCAGGAGAGTTCCGGCGCATAGTAGGCGCTGCACTTGTACTGGATCTCGGCGGTTTCCGAGAGCACGCAGAACCCATGGGCAAAGCCGACGGGAACGAACAGCAGGCGCTGCGCCTCGGCATCCAGTTCGACGCCCTCCCACTGGCCATAGGTGGCCGAGCCGTGGCGGATGTCCACGACCACGTCCCAGATCTTGCCCGAGGTGCAGCGCACCAACTTGGCCTGAGCTTGCGGCGGCGCCTGAAAATGCAGCCCCCGCAGAACCTTGCAGCTGGACTTCGAGTGGTTGTCCTGAACAAACTCGACGTCGAGGCCAGCCTGCGCAAAGGCGCGCCGATTCCAGCTCTCCACAAACCAGCCGCGCCGGTCGGGGAACACTCGCGGCTCGATGATCCACACGCCCTGAAAGCGGGTCGCGATCAGCTTCATCTCGTCACCATCCTGGCTGGCGTAGCGCCTTAAGCCCGACCGCGGTTTCCGTAGAGCGTCTGGTAGAAGGTCTGATAATCGCCGGAAGCAACCTGGTCGAGCCACGCCTGGTTGTCGAGATACCAGCGCACCGTCTGGGCCATCGCCGTATCGAAGTCGACCGCGGGCCGCCAGCCGAGTTCGGTCTGGATCAGGCTGGAGTCGATGGCGTAGCGGCGGTCATGCCCGGGACGGTCCTTGACGTACGTGATCAGGCTCTCGGGCTTGCCTACCTGCCGCAGGATGGCGCGCACCACCTCGAGATTCGTGCGCTCGCTGTTGCCGCCGATGTTGTACACGGCGCCGGCGCGCCCCTTGGCGAAGGCGGCCCAGATCGCGGTGCAGTGGTCGCCGACATACAGCCAGTCACGCACGTTTAACCCGTCGCCGTAGACCGGCAGCGCTTTGTCCTGACGCGCATTCATGATCATCAGCGGAATCAGCTTCTCGGGAAACTGGTACGGCCCGTAGTTGTTGCTGCAGCGCGTTGTCACCGTGTCCAGGCCGAAGGTATGATGGAAGGCCCGCACCAGCAGGTCCGCCGAAGCCTTGCTGGCACTGTAGGGCGAATTGGGCGCTAACGCCGTCTCTTCGGTGAAGAAGCCGCGGTCGCCGAGCGAGCCGTAAACCTCGTCCGTCGACACCTGCAAGAACCGCCGCACCCCTGCCTCCCGCGCCGCGCAGAGCAGCGTCAGCGTACCCTGCACATTGGTCTCGACGAACACCTTCGGCCCGAGAATGGAACGATCTACATGACTCTCGGCGGCGAAGTTGATGATGCCGTCAACCTCGTACTGCTTCAGCAGGTGACTCACGAGGTCGGCGCTGGTGATGCTGCCGCGCACGAAGATGTGGCGCGCCGAATCCAGGCAGTCGGCCAGGCTGGCCAGGTTGCCGGCGTAGGTGAGCGCGTCGAGATTCACGAGGCGCAAGTCGGTCTCGGCCAGCATGTAGCGGATGAAATTCGAGCCAATGAAGCCGGCACCGCCGGTGACGAGGATCGTGCGTGTTGCCATGCTCTGCTCTCCTGTACTCTGTCAGCCGCCCGCCAGGTAGCGCGCCAAGGCCGCCCGCCAAGGCCGCCGGGGCTGCGCCAGCACCGCGTCGATGGCGCTGCAGTCAAAGCGTGAATTCAACGGTCGCCGCGCCGCCGCGGGAAAGTCGCTGGTGCGGCAGGGCCGCAACCGTTTTCCCGTCAGACCGCCCAGCTCGAGAATGGCCTGGGCCACCTCGAAACGGCTCGCGTAGCCGACGGCAGCGTAATGAAAAAGGCCCTGCCGGCGACGCTCCAGCACCTCCAGCAGGGCCATCGAGACATCGCGGGTCCAGGTCGGCGCCCCCACCTGGTCCGCCACCATCGCCAGATCGTCGGTCACGGCGGCCCGAGCCAGAAACTTGCTGACGAAGTTCTGCCCGCCTCGGCCGTAGGTCCACTGCACCCGTACGATGGCGTGCTCGCCGCCCGCCGCCCCCAGCGCCTGCTCCCCGGCGAGCTTGCTGGCGCCGTAGACGCTCAAAGGTCGCGGCAGGTCGGTCTCCCGGTAGGGTCGCTCCAGTTCGCCGTCGAAGACAAAATCGGTACTGATGTGCAGGACGTAGAGCCCCCGCGCCGCCGCCAGACGCCCGAGCGTTCCCACGGCCACATGGTTGACGGCCTCGGCCAGCTCGCGCTTCGTCTCGGCGCCATCGACATTGGTGTAGGCCGCGCAGTTGACCACCGCCGAAGCGCCGGCGAGGGCGAGCTCGACGTGGTCGGCCCGCGTGATGTCAAACTCCGGCAGATCCGGCGCCGTCACTCGGCACCCCGCCGCCCGCAAAGCCTGACACAGGTCCGTGCCCAGCATGCCACGGCCACCCAGAACCGCTATAGATTGGTCTGCCAGTGCCATTCCATCATCCCGGTCCGCCGGCGCCCACGACCGCCCAAGCGGCATGGCACCCCGTGATTAACAAGCGCATACGATAGTGGCCGGAAAGCCCACGTCCACCACGTTTTGGTCCTGGACCCATGGGGTCAACCCTCGACTTTTAGCCTTGTATTGACATTTTCGCTCGGCGGGGCCAAGCAGGTTCCGCCATTCTGCCCAGGCCGCCTCTACCGTCCTCACGTCAATCCAGACATTGAGGTCAAGAACGCCCATGATAGTATGGATTAAAAACGTCAAAGTAAAGCTAAAAGTCGAGGGTTGACCCCAATCCGACCTCTTTGGCCAGGGAGGCCCACTCGGCGAGGCGGCGGCGGTTGCCGTTGACGGTCTCCAATTCCTGCAGGACGATGAGAGGGTGGCCGCCCTTTGCGAGGCGAAGGCCTTCCTCGAGATGCTGGCGGATGGACTGCAGGCCGGGTGGGGCGTAGACCACATCGGTGGCTTTCTGGCGCCACTCAATGGAAAGGCGGTCGCCCACGGCCTCCGTCAGCCTCCCCAAGTCCGTCCAGGGGGAGCAGACAAAACGCCGAAGGTTCGGGATCGAGAGGATCAGCGGGATCTTGCGGGTCAGGTCTTCGCAGCAGCCGTAGTAGGTCATCCCAAAGCGTGCCAGGATCGGCTTCTGGTAGCGCAGCAGGAACTCTTCGTGCTGAGCGGGCGAGACGCCCTGGAACTCCTGGCTTTCCCCGCGTCCCCAGAGGTCTTGCAGGCGGACGTGGGTGGGTTCGAAGCCGGGCGCGGGCAGGTCGTCGCAGGCCATGAGGCCGAGGTTGTTGAGGGTCAGGACGCCGGCCTGCTCGAATTGGTCCATGACGCCGAGGAACCCATCCCTCAGGGTGCGCATCAGGCGATGCACCCAGGCGGGGCGGTCCATGAGGTCGAACAGCAGGGGCTCGACGCCGCGCAACTCAGTGGCCCAGCCATGCAACCAGGCACCTGGTCCGGGCAGGGCGCAGACCTGCTTCACCGGCAGGATATCGCCGAGCAACTCGTGCATCCGGCTCAGGTTCGCCTGGGTGGCGGCGCGGTCGTGGTGATAGCGCGGCAGGACGATCTTCTCGATGTCCGCCTCGGTGCGCAGGGGTGGTTCGTAGCGCCAGGCCACCCGGGTTGAGACGTCGACCTTGACGTTCTCCGGCTGGATATGCTGGACCGGCAAGCCCCAGAAGTGCTGACCTTCGAGGCGCATCACCGCGCTCACCGGCATGCAAGGATCGACGACCGTGTCATCGCCGATCTCGTGCCACTTGAAGAGTTGCCGCCGGAGCTGCTGTTCGAGGCCGACCAGGTACGGGTCGGTGGCTACCAGGCTCGCGCGGGGCAGCAGCTCTTCCCAGGCGCCGCTGCCCGGATGGCAGATGACCGGTGGTCGGTCGGTCCGGCGCAGGCTATTGACGGCCCGCCAGCGGGCCAGTCGGCGCGTGTTCTCGGGGCTGTGGGCCAGTTCGGCAACCCGGCGCGCCAGTTCGCGCACGGTGTCGCGGCCCAGGGTATCCGGTGTCGCCATGTTGGCCTTTCCAAGACGGCTACGTGGCTGAGGTCTGCTCACGCCAGGCGAGGAGACGGGCGGCCAGTTTTCGGAAGCTCGGGGGGCCGTACTTGAGCAGTCGCGACCCCCGGGCAATCTTGCCCAGGCTGATGCCGAGCTCATGGCTGATCTCGCGCTGGGTGGTGCCCTTCAGCAGGAGTGCCATGAGTCGCCAGCGCTGCACGACCTCATCCAGTTCCTGCGGGGTGAGAAGTCCTTGCAGCAGGACTTCTAGTTCCTGCCGGTCGCGTGCCTGCAAGATCAGGCCGCTGAGTTCGTTTAGCTGTTGCTCCTGCATGACAACCTCACGGACGGTCCACGCTGCGCGATTCGGGTAGGTTGAAGCATAGCTCAATCCAGCGGCCAATGCCAACGCCGACTCGGTTGTGCAAGAGCCTCGAACGTTTGGATGTTGCGTCGGCTCGCATGTGGCAGTAAGCTAAGTTTGTGACGTTACATTCTTGCACCGCTTCCGGTGTGCCGGTTGGGACGCTTCGGCGGTAGCGGCGGTGTCGAGGGAAACAGAGGGCATACTCATGGCACCAACGGCAGCCGTGGATGATCGGCATGTTCTGGTCGTGGATGACGAGAGCAGCCTGCGCAAGGTTCTCGGCGACCTGCTGCGTTTGCGCGGCTATGATCCGGTCACGGTCGGGTCTGCTGAGGAGGCGATCAGCCTTCTGGAGACCCAGGCCTTTGCGGTGGCCATTATCGACCTGTCCCTCCAGTATGGCGGTGGGACCATGGACGGCATCGAACTGATGCGCAAGGTACGGGAGTGCTATCCCTCGACGGAGTGTGTCGTCCTTACCGGGGCTCCTTCGCAGAAGCATGCGATCGACGCCGTCTCGGCTGGCGCTTTTGGCTTCCTGCTCAAGCCGTTTAACGTGACCGAGTTGGTGGGCACCCTGGAGCGCGCCCTGGCGCGTCGTCGGGAGAATGCGGAACTGAGTACGGCTCAACGCCAGGCGCGCCAGACCAACGAGGCCAATTCGCGCATTGTCAGCTGTTTGCGCGATGAGTGCCTGGCCTCACTGCAGAATCTGGTGAAACTCGGACAGAATATTATCGAGAGTTCCAATCTGCAGGAAGCCCAGGCCTTTGGGCATCTGGTGCAGACCGAGAGCCAGTGCGTCCTGGACGTCATCGACGACCTTGCGGCCGCCGAAATGGCGGACGACGCCAAGCCCTGACGTGTAGAGGCGCAGGGTGCATGACATGCGGGTCGCATTGGTCATCGGCGAGGGTATAGGGTGCGGCGCTCTGCCCGCCCTGATCGCGGCGTTGCGGCGGCGGGACTGGACCGTCATCCCAGTCTTGTCGTCGCTGGCGGAATCCTGCCTGGGGTCGGCGTTACTGGGTGGGCTGTGCGGGCAAGACCCGGTTGCCGCCGCCGCTCTGGCCGCCGCGGACGTGACCCTGCTAGCCCCCTGTGAAGCGCCACGGCTGGCGGCACTGCTGGCGGCTCCGGCCGGCTCGCTGCCTTTGCCGTTGCCCGTGGTCGTGGTTCCCGTGGCAGCATCTGCCGCGACAGAAGGCAGCACTTCGGCGGCGGGGTTGATCCGCTCGGGTTGGCGTCTTGTCCCCCCGAGTCAGCCGCTGCTTGGGGGCGGTGTGTCTGGCCTGTTCATGGCAAGTCCCGAGGCCGTGTGCGAGAGTGTGGCCGCCAGCGTCGCCGGGCAGGATTTGGCCGGTATTGCCGTGCTCGTTACCGCCGGTCCGACCTGTGAGGATGTGGACCCGGTGCGCTTTCTCAGCAACCGTTCGAGCGGGTTGATGGGCGTCGCTCTCGCGCTGGCCGCCTGGCGGCGCGGGGCTGCGGTGACCCTAGTGCATGGGCCGCTGCAGGTCGAGGTCCCCTGCCTGCCTGGGCTGTTGGCGCTCCCCGTCCGCAGCGCCCGGCAGATGCACGCCGCGGTCATGGGCTGCTGCGCCGCGCACCCGGTGGCTATCCTCTGCGCCGCGGTGGCGGACTTCATGCCGGCGCGCTGCGAGGATCGCAAGATCAAGAAGAACAGCGCCGCCGGGCGGGAGCTGGAGTTGGTGCGTACGCCGGACATCCTGGCGGCTTTGGGGGCTCTGCCGGCCCGGCCCTTTCTGGTCGGCTTCGCGGCGGAAACGCACGACCTCCATGCCCACGCCACCGAGAAGCTCCGGCGGAAGAACTGCGATCTGCTGTGCGCCAACGACGTGACCGAGCCCGGCAGTGGCTTCGGGGTGGCGACCAACCGCATTACGCTCTTTGCCCGCGACGGTTCGGTGACGCCCCTGCCCCAGCTCGCCAAGAGCCAAGCGGCCGAACGCATTCTGGACCGGGTGGTGGCCGGCCTGCGGGCAGGGCGGTCCTCACGGCTCAGCCCATGAACAGGCCGCCGTCGACACTGATGACCTGGCCGGTGATGTAATCCGCCTCCGCGCCGCAGAGGAAGCAGACCAGCGCGGCCACTTCCTCGGGGCGCCCAAAACGGCGCACCGGAATCTCGCGCAGGATATCCTTGCGTTTGGGGTCCTTAATGCCTGCTGTCATCGTGGTTTCAATGAACCCGGGGCTGACGGCATTGACGCGCACTCCGACCCCGGCAAGCTCGCGAGCGACCGAGCGCGTGAAGCCCACCAGTCCCTCCTTGGCGGCGGCATAGTTGGAGCGGTTGGCCGAGCCCAGCCGACCGGCGTCGGAGGTGATGTTGACGATGCGCCCCCAACGCTGGCGGGCCATGGTCATGGAGACTGCGCGGGTCAGGTAGAAAGGCGCCGTGAGGTTGACGCGCAAGGCCTGTTCCCATTGGGCATCGGTCATGAACGAGACGACGCTGTCTGCCAGGACGCCGGCGTTGTTCACCAGGATATCCAGACGGCCGAACTGCGCCACGACGCCATCGACCATAGCCTTGCACTGGCTCGCATCGGCCAGATCAGCCTGCCAGACCGGCATCGCGTCGCCGCTGCCCGGGAGGGTGGCAGCCAGGGCCCGGGCGGCGTCGGCATGCTGGTGCGCCTGCAGCACGACGCGGGCCCCGGCCGCGGCCAGGGCCTGGACGATAGCGCTGCCGATACCGCCGCTCGCGCCGGTGACCAGGGCCACTCTGCCCTCCAGGTCATGACGGCGGACGGCGATGGCGACCGGCGCCGCGCGGGGCGCCTCTGCCAGGGTCAAGATGGCCGGTTCCGGCTCGGGTGCGGGCTCAGGCGCGGGTGGCGCCGTCGCCCCTTGGGTCTTGGCCAGGTAGTCCTCGACGTCTTGCCGATGCAGAACCTCCTTGCCGCGGTCGGCCGCGACCACGGCGAGGTCAAGATTGTGCTGACGGGCAAAGGCGCGGGCCGCGGGCGCCGCGCGAAAGGTCGGCTTGGCGACCGGCGCCGCCGCGTCCAGGAGGCTCAGGTCGACGTCGATGGCGGCGACCGCGGCGTGGGCGGCCATCCTGGCCTCGTTCTCGAGCCGCACATCCGGCGGCGGCGTCCCGGCCTCGCCGATAGCACAGAGCGCGTAGCCGATGGGCACCGTACTCTTCTCCGTGGCGTACACCCCCAGCACCACGCCCGTGCAGGGTGACTCGAATTCGGCCACGGTCTTGTCGGTAATCAGTTCGACCAGAAAGTCACCGGCGCGGACGCGGGCGCCGACCGCGACCTGCCAGGGGCCGACGGTGGCCTCGCTCATGTTCTCGTATAGCTTGGGCAGGTCAACAATGACGGGGGCGCTCATGGTCGTTCCTTGAATACACCTACGTGAAGCCTGAACCCTGGCTCAGCCCAACCGCGCCAGCGCCTCCGGGTTGAGCAGGCTCATGGCCTCATAGCGGCCGACGGCGGCGGAGCGCAGGTTGGCGATACAGGCCGTCGCTACCCGCGCACAGGCCTCACGTGTACCCGAACTGACGTGCGGGGTCAGCAGCACATTGGGCAGGGTGCGCAGATCCTTGTCTGGCAGGCGTGGGATGTAGGGCTCTGCCTCGAAGACATCGAGGCCCGCTGCCGAAAGGCGACCTGCGACCAGGGCGTCGTAGAGCGCGACCTCATCCACCAGCGCGCCGCGGGCGGTGTTGATCAGGATAGCTCCCGGCTGCATACAGGCGAGGGTTTGGGCGTTGATCAGGTGTCGCGTTTCCGCGTTGGAGGGCAGATGCAGGCTGACCACATCGGCGGCGCGCACCGCCTCAGCAAAGTCGTCGGTCAGCCGCTGTACGCCCCAGTTCTGCCGCAACTCGTCCGCTGTTTCGCGGCGTGGCTCCAGGCCCACTACGGTCATGCCGAAGCCCAGGGCTGCGGTCCGGGCGACGCGTCGGCCGATGGCGCCGCAGCCGATCACGGCCAGGCAGCGACCGCGCAGTTCGATACCCTGCGACGGCGCCCAGCGCCGTTGGTCGAGGCTACGCACGAAGGATGCCAGGTTGCGGCAGACCCCCAACAAGAGTGCCAGGGCGTGCTCGGCCACGGCATCCTCCAGCACCCCGGGGGTGTTGGTCACCAGCAACCCAGCCGCGCTCGCCTTGCCCTTGTCGATGCCGTCGTGCCCGACCCCGAAACGGGCGATGACGCCGCCCTTCGGCAGGGCCGCGTAGAGGGCGTCGACGTAACGCTCTACGCCCAGGATGACCGCCCGTGCCCCGTGGAGCTGCACCGCGCGGGCGACCTCGGCTTCCGGCGGCGCCACCACGACCGGAGTCAGGTCCCCGGCCGCCGCAAAGATCTCCTTTGCCTTGAGATACTCGGGTTCGGTGATGACCACCGTGCAGCGGCTCATGGGGCGTCGGTCCTTTCCTGGGGCGGCAGCGCCGCTGGAGGTTGATCGGGTGGTTCCTCGATGGAGATACGCCCGAGGCGTCCTTCGCGAAAGTCCTTGAGCACCGCGGTGGCAGCGCGTTCTGCGTCGATGCGGCCACCTGGGAGGAGCAGTCCGCGGCGTCTGGCGATGGCCTCGATGAAGCCCTCGGGGGTGGCTGGCGCGCCGGTCAGGCCGTAGAGGGGCCAGTTGACCCGGTTTGTCGGCAGCCGGCGAAGCACGTCCCAGAGGAACTCAGTCAGCAATTCGATGCCGAGTACCTCGTCCCGGATGCAGCCCACCAGGCCAAGCCTGAGTTCGTGCTCCTTCGTCTCGATCTTGGGCCAGAGGACGCCCGGGGTATCGAGCAGTTCGACGCCCTCGCGCAGGGGCACCCACTGATTCTGGCGGGTGACCCCCGGTTTCGGCCCCACCAGGACGCGTTTGCCCTCGTAGAGCCGGTTCACCAGGGTTGACTTGCCCACGTTGGGCACGCCCGCGATCATCAGCCGTACTGGGCGGGTCAGCTCGCGAATGGCGCCGCGGCCGCGGCGTTCCGCTTCGGCCACCTGTTTCCAGGCCGCCACCAGCCGACTGGGGTCCGTCAAATGCGGCGAATCCAGCAACAGGACCCGTTCGCCCTGCGCTTCGAGGTAGGCCTGCCAGCGCCGCGAGAGTTCCGGGTCTGCGAGATCGGCTTTATTGGCCACGATGAGCACGGGCCGGCTCTGCAGCAGTTGCCGGAAGCGCGGATTGCGGCTCGAGGCCGGGGCCCGGGCGTCAACCAGTTCGACCACCAGGTCCACCAGCCGCAAGACCTCCTGCATCGCCCGCCCGGCCTTCAGCATGTGTCCGGGATACCAGCCGGTCAGGGGCAGGACGCTGAAATCAACACTAGGCATCGGGGGCCTCATCGGCGGGCGCGGCAAAGCCGGTCGGCGCAAAAAGCCCTGCCACCGAGGGCAACATCTCCCAGCCCGGAGCTTCGACCCGCACCTGCCAGCCTGGTCCAAGCTGCTGGCGGCCCCAGGTGCAGAGGCCGAGGAGAGCATCGAGATCCCAGTGCGGCAGCGGCTCGCCTTGGCGCTCGCAGTGGGTCGGGTCCCAGCAGGGGCCGGGATACAGGCCGCGCCAGGTCAGGACGCCGTGCGGCCCCAGTGCCGCGATCTGCCGGATCATGCGGCGGAGCGCCTTTTGTACCCCCGCGCTCTCCCAGCACGGACTGGGCGCGCGCTCATCCCGCCGCAACGCTGCGGGGGAAACCGCTCGGCGACGCTGCGCCAGGCAGGGCCATTGGTTCAAATCCAGGAGCAGCGCCGGGCAGGTCGCGGCGCCGACGGCCTCCCGTATCAGGGCTTCACCTTCGGCGGTGAAGCGCACCGGCACGAGTTGGGGCTCAGGGCTGGTCGGCGCCGCCTCGGCCCCCGCCGGTTGCCAGGCCAGGTGCCAGGTCAGGCGGTAGACGCGGGGTTGCGGCTGGAGTTCGGTATCCGTCAGCAGGGGTTCGCGCCGCACCCGCAGTCCGCCTTCTTCCGCCACAACAGTGTAGCTGGAGGTGCCGGTCTTGCAGCCGAAGTGGTGCTCCCAGCGCCAGAGATCCGAGCCGGCGCCGATCTCGAGGCGGGCGCCATTGGGTCTCTCGAACACCAGCGCCAGAGGTAGGTGTTGCCAGTGCGCGAGGGTCGCCCCTACGGCAGGCGCCGCGGGGAGGTCACGCCAGCGGGCCTCCTTGCCCTCGGCCAAGTCCTGAGCCGACGGGATGCAGTAGAGGCGTCGCCAGGGGCCAGGCAGGAACAGGCTGCCGAGTCCCACCTGCCGGCGTACCGTTGATCCCTTCCTGAGCTTCAGGTCCGAGACCACCCGCACGTGCCGGGCGCCGTAGCGGAAGGTCTGCGCCATGCCGATCTCGGCGCCGAAGGGGAAATGGCCCGATACCTCCACCAGGGCCGCGCCGCCCTTGTGGAAGTCCCGGAAACGGTCGCTGAGCACCAGGTCGGCGCCGAAATCGTCCAGCTGGAAGGTCACCTCGCGGACCAGGCAGTCGCCGCCGCAGGTGATCTCGGCAGGGCCGTCGACCCGCGCCTTGTCGTGCAGCGCCGTCCAGAGGCCGTCGGAAGGCGCAATCTGCCGCACGCTAGCGCTCGAATTCATGGGATTAGCCTCAGTGAAGCTGCGGCAAACAAGCGCAGACGCTGGCAGCGCAGCGCCTGTTCATGTGAGCCGCTCGATGATCTCATCAAGGGACTTGCGCGTCTGCGGAGTGGGCTCGCCGGCCGGGCGGCCCAACGGGGTCAGGGCCACCACTTCCCAGCAGTCCGGGAGACGCAGGGCCAGGCGTGCCGCGTCTTGGTCAAAGGCGCAGATCCAGCAGGTGCCCAGGCCCTCCGCCGCGGCGGCCAGCACGAGGTGCTCCAAGGCGATCGTTACATCAATGACATGAGCGCTCTGGCCGTTGAAACGCCGCCAGGCCGTCTCGCGGTTGCCCAGCGCCACCACCAGCACCGGCGCGTTGGCCAGCCACGGACGCGGATAGCATTCGCACAGGCGGCGCCTGGCCTCGGGCTGGGTCACGAAGAGAAAGCGTACGGGCTGATTGTTACAGGCGGAGGGAGCCAGGCTCACGGCCTCGAACAAGCGCCCGAGCGTCGCCTCCGAAATCGCCTCCGAAGCATAGGCACGGATGCTGCGGCGGCGGCGCAGAACCTCGTAGAACTCCATGACGGGGTGCTCCCTTTGCAGCGCTCCCTGCTCTCAGACCACTTCCAGAACCGCCGTAACCGAGCCTAAACTGTACACCGTCGCGCCAGGGTCCGCCAGGCTGTCGGCGGTCGGGGCAGGGCTGTTTCAAGAAACGACCGCCGTCGTACCGTCGGCCGTGAAAGCGGCGTCGACGGGCCGCGTCTGCGGCCCTCTGCCGCACGCAGTCCATATCGCGCGTCGGCTAGGTGGAGTGCGTGTGGCAAGGTCGCCGACGGCGACCGCAACACCGCGTTGGCTTGGCGCCTGTGCCATGCCCGACGGCGTGTGTTCTCGCGCCACCCGATACGGCAGACAGACCACGGGTTGTGGCGCCGCGCAGCCCGGTTTCTTGAAACAGCCCTGCCGTGGGTTCCTCTCCGTTGAATCCACTCCGTCACGAGCTATCCTTAGGGTCACACTGGGCACATTCTGGAGGCTACGGCAATGGCCCGTATCTGGCTCGAGGCGGAATCGTTTGGCACGCTCGGCGGCTGGGTCATCGATCAGCAGTCCGTCGAACCGATGGGTTCCGCGTACGTCATGGCTCATGGCATGGGTGTCCCCGTGGTCGATGCGGTGACTCAGGTGCTCATCCCTGAGACCGCTGCCTGGACGGTCTGGGTCCGTACTCGTGACTGGACGGCCGTGTGGGAACGGGGAACTCCCGCCGGCATCTTCCGGGTTTTGATCAACGGGCAGGCCCTGCCGACCACCCTCGGCACCAACGGGCCGCACTGGGCCTGGCAGAGGGCCGGCACGGTCGTCCTGGCAGCGGGAGAGGTCGGCGTCTCTCTGCACGACCTGACGGGCTTTAACGGGCGCTGCGATGCGCTCTATCTGACCACCGCTGCAGAGGACCATCCGCCGGACCGCGGTCCCGAGCTTGCCGCATTTCGCCAGCAGATGACGGGTGACGTCATCACCGATGATCCGGTGCTCTATGATCTGGCGGTTGCCGGAGGTGGGATGGCCGGGGTCTGCGCGGCGATTGCGGCGCTGCGGCAGGGACTGCGGGTGGTCCTGGTGCAGGACCGCGCCGTTCTGGGGGGGTGTAACAGCTCGGAGATCCGGGTGCCTTTGGGTGGGTTTGCCCATGCCGAGCCTTTTCCCAAGTTGGGCAATGTGGTCACGGAGATCGAGCCGGTTTTCGGCAGACCGGGGATCTTCCCTGCCGAGACCTACGAGGACGTGCGTAAAGCCAACGTGTTCAGGCTGCAGGCCGACAGCCAGTACCGTCTTGTGCTGAACGAGTCCGTGGTGGCCGTGGAAAGGGCAGGGGAAGCTCCCCCCAGGATCTCTGCTTTCGTGGGACGGAATGCCCGGACGGGAACGACGACCCGTTACCGGGCTCGCTTCTTCGCCGACTGTACGGGGGATGCGGTGCTTGCACGCATGATGGGCGCAGAGACGATGTATGGACGCGAGTCCCGGTCGGATTTCGGCGAATCTCTGGCGCCGGAAAAGGGCGACAATCAAGTCATGGGAATGTCGGTGCTCTGGGCCTCGACGAAGGCGGTTGGCAGCGTTGGCTTCCCCGACATTGATTGGGGCATTCCGTTCAGCGAAGGCACGGCGTACTACGTCCGCAGCGGGGACTGGGAATGGGAGACGGGACAGTATCGCAATCAGGCCACGGCTGCGGAGGCGATCCGCGACTACGGGTTGATGGCCATCTTGGCGAACTGGTCTTTCCTCAAGAACCGGTCGAAGCGCAAGGCTGAATGGGCGTCGGATACGCTTGCCTGGATCACTCCTATCGGCGGCAAACGCGAGAGCTATCGGGTGGTGGGCGACTATGTGCTGTCACAGCGGGACATCGAGGAGCGGATCAGGCATGCCGACGCGACCGGGTCCATGACCTGGAGCCTGGATCTTCACTTTCCAGATCCAGAACATGGCGCGAAGTTTGCGGAGCCCTTTCGCTCCTGCGCCTACCATCGCGGCATCGAGAAGCCGTACCCCGTACCGTTTCGCTGCCTGTATGCGAGAGACGTGAGGAACTTATTCCTGGGCGGGCGCCACATCAGTGCCACGCACGTCGCGTTTTCCTGTTTGCGAGTGATGCGCACTCTGGGTATTCTTGGGGAGGTTATCGGCCTGGCTGCCGCCGTCTGTGTTCGCGAGGACATCGAGCCGCGGGACGTCAGCCAGACGCATTTCGACAAGCTGAAAGCGATGATGGAAAAGGGCGTTCCCGTCCCGACGTACCATGCGTATGAATGCGATGATTCAGAGACCTATCACTTCAAGGAACTCGGGCAGCTCAGCCTCGTGCCGTCGGCGGACAGCGCCAAGCGGTTTGCCGATCCCGAACTGCAGCGACGCATCGGCGCGCTCGGGGTGCAGCATAAGCATGTGCATCCGGGGCTCGACGCGAGCCCGCCGCGCTTCACGCCTCGGTGAGGCTCGGTGATGGGCGGGTGGGCCCGGCCGGAACCTGCGGCCTTGTCGCAGACGTTGCAGGTGAGAGAATCCTGGTTGATCTGGCCGGAAAAAGCGACGGTGGCACAAACCCTCGGAACGTGGAGACCAGCGGCATGAACGCCTTCTTGTGGAGATCGCAGGCGGTACTGCTCACACTCGCGGCCTGGGCCAGCGCGGCCCCAGCCAAGGCGGCGCCGCCGCAGGGTGAGCTGGCGCTGCCGACGGCGGCGGTGGTTTTTGCGCCGTTCGCCCGAGAGGACGGCGTGCCGGCGCCGGAGCTGCTGCGCCGGGTGCCGGAGACGCTGGTGCTGGCGGGCAAGCAGGCGAGCGGACGCAGGGCGACCTTTGACGCCCGCCGTGGCCTGGATTGCGCCCCGTTCTGCGGCACGGCGGTCGGCAACACCGCCTGGGTCTACCTGGCCTTCACGGCGGACGCCGCCGGGCCGACTACGTTCGGGTTCGGTGCGGATTGGTGGTACGAGGCCTACCTGGACGGCACCCTGATCTCCGAAACGCTCAGCCGCGAGGAGCAGGGCAACGAGGCCTGGCCGCCGAGCCTCCACGACTTCAGTGCCACGGTCGAGGTGGCCAAGGGCCCCCATGTGCTCGCGGTCCGCCTGCTGCGCGGTTCCGGCTCGGCGCTGCTGGCCGTCGGCGGACCGCTGGACCTGAGGAATCCGGCCCTCCGCACCGCCCCCAAGTCCGCCGGGGCGACGGCCGCGAGCGCCAGCGTCACCCAGGCCGGGTTCCGCGCAGGCCCGCCACCCGAAAAGAAGTGGAAGCTGGTCTGGAACGACGAATTCGACGGCGCCGCCCTGGATACCGTCAAGTGGAACGTGCAGCCGCAGAGCCCCTGGAACTGGCCGGACATCAAGACTGAACCCGCAGCGGCCAATATGGCGATGGACGGCAACGGCGCGCTGGTGCTGCAACTAACCCGGGACCCCGACGGCACGGTGCGTCACGCTGGCAGCATCAACAGCCGCTTCGAGCAAGCCTACGGCTACTTCGAAACGCGGGTGCAATTCTCGCGCCAGCCGGGCTGGTGGACGGCGGTCTGGATGGCCGGATACCCCTATGACTGCGGCGTAGATGCGTTTGTCAGCTCGCAGGAGTTCGACATCTTCGAAGACTTCTATAAGCCGAAGAAGCAGAATGACATCAGTCACTGCTACCACTGCAGTGTCAAGCTGGCCGTACTGGCCGGCGATCAGGGCAATGCCAAGGGAGTCGGCGAGGGCGCCATCCTGGCGAGCCCGAAACTGGGTCGCACCTCGAGCGGCCGCAAGGTGATCATGGAGAACTACGACGGCTGGCATACCGTCGGCTTCCAGTGGACGCCGCTCGAACACATCTTCTACGTGGATGGTCAGGAGACGCTGCGGCAGACGTACCTCGAGGTCCCGGTGACGAACGTGCCGCAGAAGGTGTGGATCAGCGCCTGCCTGAGGGCGCCGAAGACGAAGGAGGAGAAGCCGTTCTATGGCCGCCTGGAGGAGGCGCAATTTCCCGACCGGTTGGTGGTGGACTATGTCCGTGTCTACACCGAAGACACCGGCGCCAGGCCGCTGCCCCGGGTAACGCTGGCCGTCAAGGGGGCGGGACCCTTCAAGGAGGGCGAACCGCTGAGCTTCGACGTCACGGCGACGGTTCCAGGCGGCAAGGTGACCTCGCTGATGCTGTTCTCCATGGGCCGAATCCGGGCTGAGACGACGGTCGATGCCGCTACCGCGGAGACGACGTTCACGGTCAGCAACCTGTTTCCCGGCGTCACCAACACCGTCATCGCCATGGCCCGTGACGAGGTCGGCCTGGTCGGGCAGTCGGCGCCGCTGCGCTTGGAACTGATCACCGGAAAGGAGTACACCGGCACGCCGTGGCAGGGCAAGCCGCAGGCCATTCCCGGCACGGTCCAGGGCGGTTGCTACGACGAGGGTGGCAACGGCATCGCCTTCCGCAGCGCCGCGATGGGACCCAGCGATGCCCGACTCGAATACCGGAAAAGCGAGATTGGGGCGCTGCCCGAAGCGGTGGAAGTCGGCGGCGATTATGCCCAGTGGATTACCTACGACGTCGAGGTAGCCGCGGCCGGCGACTACGAGGTCGAGCTTTTCATGAATCGGCCGGATTACTCAAGCAAGGCTCTGGACCCCACGGCCAAGGTCCGGGATGAATCCATTCGCCTCAACCTGGGCGAGATCGGCACGGTGGGCACCACCCTATTGGAGTGGCAACTGGCGACCTCGTGGAATTCCGGCGCCGGCTGGCGGAGCCCGCAGAAGTCGCTGGGCAAGCAGACGGTCCGCCTCCCCGCCGGCCGGCACAAGCTGGTCCTGCTCTGCGACCAGGTCAGCGTCAAGTTCACCTTCTTCTGCAAGGCGGTGTTCACGCCGGCGCCGAAGCCGGGGGAATAGCGCGGCGTTCGTGCTGCTGGCAGACCGCGGAGGTAAGATGAGAACCGGGTGCGTTTGCGGCGTTGGGCTGGCGGCCATGTTGATCCTGCCACTGCGCGGTGCGGCGCCCGAGCCGCGCGGCGAGCGGGCCGTCTTCGCGATCTCCGACGCGGTCGTGGTCAAAGCCCCGCCGCGCTTTGGCGCTAATATCGCGCCGCCGCAAATGAGCCACTGGAACGACGAGCCCTGGCACAACCAGTGGTGGCTCCAACCCAATCCCAACCCGTTCACCGCCCAGACCAAGGGCTTCGCCACTGGCGGTTCCGCGGACTACCTCGAAGACCAGCCTGCCGCGCCGGGTGGCAAGGGCTGGGGCATTGGCTTCTACGACGTCTTCCGCGATGGCTACTTCGACGGCGGCGCGGTGGTTGTTTACCGCACCGAGAACGGCAAGACGACGGTGCTGCGCCAGGACCGGATCCGCGCTTTCAAGGCCGCCCGCGACGGCGAGAATCGCGTCTACTTCGAGTCGCCGGGTCCCGAGGTCAAGCCTGGCGACATGTACGTGCTGACCGTGGAGCGCAGGGAGATTCCACCCGGCAGCACCCGGACCATGGAGGGTCGGGGCTCGCCGCTGAACGGTTTTCAGCTCGAGCAGGAGCGCGAGAAGCGCCTGGTGGCGGCGGGGGTGAAGCTGGTGATCGCCGTGTCCGCGCCCCCCGGCGGTGGCGGCGGCTCGCTGGAACTGACCGTGCCCGCGGCGGTGACGGAGCCGGTGCGCGTCGGCTACTGGCTGCTGGCCGCGCAGCAGGCCGACTGGCCACGCCTGCGGCCAGGGGCGCCCTACACCTGCCGCCTCTGGCTGAAACAGAAGGGCATGGCCACGGGCAAGGTCGAGGTGCGGATCGCCTCGCTGAAGACCGAGAGGTTGACGGTGGGGACGGACTGGAAAGAGTATGCCATCGACCTCACCGGCGCCCCGCCCAAAGGGGCCGCGGAACGCTTCGACATCGGGGCTTTGGAGCCTGGGACGCTCTGGATTGATAACGTCACCCTCTGCGAGCAGGGCGCCACCCCGCCCTGGGCCTGGTACCCGGAGGTGATCGCGGCTCTGAAGGCATTCCGCCCGAGCGTGCTACGGCTTTGGACGTTGCAGGAGAACCGTGGTTTCGGCCGAGTCCTGGACCAGGCGCTCGGGCCGGTGCTGGAAAGCCACACGGTGTTCACCGAACAACAGGGCGCCAGGACCAGCGACGGCGTGGGGTTACACCGGCAACTGGAGCTCTGCGCGGCCGTGGGCGCCGACCCGTGGATCATCACCAGCACCATGTTCTCGCTGGCGGAGCAGCAGAACCTGATCGAGTACCTGGCGGGACCGGTCACATCCCCCTACGGCGCCAAACGCGCGGCCTGGGGCCGACGCGAGCCGTGGACCGAGGCCTTTGCCACCATCCATCTCGAGCTCGGTAACGAGACCTGGAATGGCATGTTCATCCCCCAGGGGTTCGCTGGTAAGCCGGACCTCTACGGCAGCTTCGCGGAGCTGGTCTTCTCGACCATGAAGGCCAGTCCCTACTTCAGAGCGGAGAAGTTCAGCTTCATCGTCAACGGCTGGGTTGCCCAAACCGATCGGCGTTGGAGTTACGGGGCGCGGGCGTTGCAGAACTGCCCAAGCGCCGATGCGGTGGACATCGCCTACTACACGGGCGGCTGGGACGCGGTGGGGCTGATCAAGGCGGCGGACGCGGACTCGGGCTGGCTCAACCTGCTGACCTACTACCACCGCATGCTGCGGCCACGGGCGCTGGCCTTCGATCAGGTTACCCAGGAGATAGCTCGGGAGCGCGGCCGCTCGGCGGTATCCATGGTCTACGAGGCCGGGCCGGGTTACACCCTCCCCGGACCGGGCAAGTTCAACCGCCAGGAGCAGGAGGAAGGCAAGTCCCTGGCGCAGGCGATCAACTCCTGCGATTCGTTCATGGCCAACCTCCGCGCCGGCTACGGGCCACAGGCGTTCTTCCTGTTCCGCAACGCGCACTATTGGTCCTCCCACAACCGCACCTGGGGCGAGCACCTCATCTGGAAGGCCCTGAAGCTGCGCAATACGCAACTCGAAGGCGACCTGATCACGGCCAGCGAGAAGGAGATGGTCTGGGTTGACCTGCCGGAGGCGGAGGCCGAGATCATGAGCCAGTCAAACAGCGCCGATGTGCGCAAGCGGACGTTTCCGGCCGAACCCAATGTGCCGCTGGTGCAGTGCTACCCGTTCCGGCAGGGCAAGCGCTATGCGTTCATGCTGATCTCGCGCCGCTTGCGGGGTGAGACGCCCGTCACCCTCGAACTGCCGTATTCGCCCCAAGCCGAGGTCAGGCTTTACCGGTTGACGGCCGACTCCCCGGCGGCGCACAACATCGACGCCGAGACGGTGACGGTCCAGGAAGAGACGCGGCATGACTTCGGGCCGCGCTACACGCTGCGCTTGCCGCCCCATGCCATCTACGTGCTGGTCAACCAGGCAAAGTAGTGGTTGGGAGCCGGACTGCCGCCGCGCAAAGGAGGAGGATCGAGAGGGTGGACATCCCGTGCAAGCGCTGCGGCGCCAGCAACCGATTCGCGCAACCCTACGTCTACAACGCCGGGTTTTCCGACCGCTGTTTCCTGTACAACGAAGCCGGGACTCTGACCCTGGTATGGTCGGTCGTGGATCCGGCTTTCGAAGCGCTGGTCGGACCGCTTGGTCCACGGACGTGGACGCGCAAGACGAAGGCCCAGTTCGAAGCCTGCCTGCCCCCGGCGCCGTCCGGCGGACGTTGGCGGTTCAAGAACCCGGCGCGCTGTGTCCAGTGTGGTGCGAAGATCCTGGAGCCCATGATGCGCTCGTCGGCGTATGTGATCTACGATGGCAGTCTCGATCTCGGGGATTGGGATCAGGGCAAGGGGCTTGCCTGCGTTCTCCGCCAATAAAGGAAGCGCACTGGCCATCCACACCCGTAAGGAGGCATGAGATGAGCACATTCCGCGAGGCAGGCTGGGTCTGGGAGGGGCACGGGTTCGACCCTGGGTTGGAGCCCTCTTCAGGCTGTGGGAGAAGGGCCGGATCAGCGGTTACAGCATCCTCGGCGGCTGCCTCATCGACATGCACCCACCCCAGGCCGAGTTCATCCGCGGGTTCATCGAGAAGCATGCGTGAGGGGCGAGGGGCAGAAGGCCGCCGGCCGACGGGTGGTGAGACCCTCACGGCACGCGGTCGTATAGTCTCGAGGCTCTTGCAGAACCCTCGGCTCACCAGCATCCCGCCTGGAGGTCGGCGGTCTCCGCCGTCTCTGGGGATACCGCGCCAGGGCCAGTGGGGATACCGCGAACCTGCCCGGAACGGGCTTGGCATCGCGGGCTCCAGGGCCAGACGCGGGTCCATTCCGGTTCGCCCGGAACGTGGCGGACCGCCTGGAGGTCGGCGGTCTCCGCCGTACGTGGGGATACCGCGCCAGTGCCAGTGGGGATACCGCGAACCTGCCCGGAACGGGCCTGGCATCGCGGGCTGCAGGGCCACAGGGGATACCGCGAACCTGCC
>CAIZKT010000007.1:0-7344 GCA_903933565.1 uncultured Victivallales bacterium
CTCAGCCTGGCCGACGCGCGACATGGAGTGCGTGCGGCAGAGGGCCGCGGACGCGGCCCGTCGACGCCGCTTTCACTGCCGGCGGTACGACGGCGGTCGTTTCTTGAAACCGCCCTGCGACGCTGGCCGCGAGCCTTGACGCCGGGCCTCTGGCTGAGTAAGTTTCCGGCACCCGGTAAGAATCCGGCGGCGGGTCCCGCTGGGGCCTGCGGATGAGTGCGTGAACCTCCCGCCTCGACTGAGCACTGCAGACCATGGCCAGAAAGCCTAAACGGCGCATTCTCACCGGGATCGAGATCGGCACGAGCACGATCAAAGTCGTTATGGGGGAGTTTCTCCCGGACGATGTGCTGGCCATCGTGGGGGTCGGGCAAGCTCCCTCGCTGCACGTGCAAAAGGGCGAGGTGCTGGACGTGGAGAAGGTGCTGGCCCAACTGGCCCGTGCCGTGAGTGCTGCCGAGAACAGTTCCGGACTGGTGATCGACGGGCCTATCTTCGTGGCCGCCAGCGGGGCGCACATCCGTCCCGTGATCGCCATCGGGCGCACCATGGTGCAGGGGCCTGGCCACACCGTGACCGAGGAAGACGTGGTGACGGCGGTGCAGGGCGCCCGCAGTTATAGTCTTCCCCCCGACCAGAAGATTCTGCACACCTGGGACCGCAGTTTCCAGGTGGACGACGGCGCCAAGGTGGGCAATGCGTTGGGGCGGGTAGGCGACTGGCTGGCCGCGGAGGTGTTGCTCATCGTCGGTCAACACCGTCCCCTCGAGATGATGTGCTCGATGATTCAGGACCTGATGGGCTGCCGCGCCCGCGACATCGCCTTCTCCGGCGTGGCGGACTGCTTCGCCGCCTTCAGCCCCGAGGACGCCGAACAGGGTCATCTGCTCATCGACATCGGCGCCGGGGTTACCGAGTTTGTCGTGTTCCAGGGCAATGGCTGCTATGATGCCGGCCAGATCACCGTAGGCTGTGACCATGTGGCCAACGACCTGTCGCTGGGACTGCACCTGCCGCAGGCGCGCTGCAAAGCGCTGGTGCGTGATCTTGCTGAGCTGGGGTGTTCCGTGGCCCTTTCCCCTGATGGTCGGCAACGCCTGGTCGACATCCGCACGGGGTCCGGCAGCGGCCGACGGGTGCCCTGTTCCAGCCTCGAGAGGATCGTGGAGTCGCGGCTGGGCGAACTGTTCCAGGTAATCCGCGAGCAACTGGACCGGCACCACGCCCTCGGGCGCATCGGCGGCGGGGCCCGCCTGTGTGGCGGTGGGGCCTTGATTCCGGGCATCGAGAGCTTGGCTCGGAACGTCCTCGGCATGCCGACCGAGATCGCCCGGCCGCGCTTGCTCAGCGGCCCGCAGGAGATTCTGAACGCGCCCCACTATATGACGCCGGTGGGCCTCATCCGCTGGGGGCGATTGATGCTTGAAATCGATGGCGAAGACCACGCGCCGACCCTGCTCCAGCAGATCCTGACCGAGGCTCGACGCTTCGTCCGTATCGTCAAAGACTCCTTCAAACTGTGATCAGGCGAGACGCCATGGCGGATGCCGCAGCTACGTCCAGTGACAAGTTGATCCTCCTCATCGGGGCCGGCCGGGCCGGGGTCCGGATCGCCGACACCGTGCGTGCGAACTGCGCCTTTCCGGGGCTGGTGGTGGTGGCGGTTGACACGGACCTCGTCACCCTGGGCGAGGCCCGGGTCGACCGCACGCTGCAACTGGGGGAGGCCTGGGCGCGCGGCGAGGGCTGCGGTGGCGATATCGAACGGGCCGAGCGGGCCGCGACGGCATCTCTGGAGGAGCTTCGTGCCCTGCTGAAAGAGGCTCGCATGGTGTTTGTGGCGGCGGGACTGGGTGGCGGCGTCGGCAGCACCACCCCACGACTGCTGGCGCGGTTGGGGCGCGAGTGCGGCGTGCCGATGGTGTTTCTGGTGACCACGCCCTTTTCCTTCGAAGGCACCACGCGCACGCGTCTGGCGCAGCAGGCGCTGGAGCTGCTGCGTGGCGAGTCCGAGGCGGTGATTGCGGTGCCGAACAGCCTCCTGTTCGCGCGTCTGCCGCCCAATACGGCCGGTTCTCGTGCCTTCGACATCAGCAGTACGGAATTGGCGCGAGCGCTGGCTGGGTTGGCGCGTATCTGCAGCGCCAAGGGGCTGTTGACGGCGGACCTGGCAGGGGTCAAGCGCCTCGTGGGGAGACCGGGTTGCATCTGCAGCGTGGCCATGGGGCAGGGCCAGGGGCCAAGCGCCACGACGGACGCGATTAGTGCCTTCCTGGCCAGCCCCTTCATCGGGGACGTCAGCCAGTTGCGCGAACTGGACTCTGCCCTGCTGACCGTGCTGGGCGGGGACGACCTGAGCATCGGCGCCGTAGAGGAGTGTCTCGGGCAGGTACAGGCCCACTTTCCACCCCACGCGCAAGTCATGGTGGGGGCCTATACAGACTCGCGTCTGCAGGGACAGATTCAGCTTACTGGGCTGCTGGTGCGCGACGAGCGGGCCAAGGCCGGATACCCGCCGGATCTCCCGCCAACCAAGGGCGAGGTTCCAGCGGGCCGGCGGCGCCCGCGGCGGGGCACTCCTGGCGAGGGCACGCCAACCCAGGAGTCGCTGCCCTTGCAGGAGCAGCAACTGGGGATCTTCGCCGGTTCGCCGCAACCGACCTTCCACAACGGCGAGAATCTGGACATCCCAACCTACCAACGCCGGAACCTCGCCGTGGATGTCGGCGAGGACATGTGATGACACCGGCGATTCCGGGCGCCTGTCACCCACACTGCCAAGCAGAGGTTAGACCATGCACACACCGCCTCCCGAACGCTATGCCTCGATGCCCTACCGGCGCTGCGGTCACAGCGGGCTGATGCTGCCGCCCATCTCATTGGGCCTGTGGCACAACTTCGGCGGGGTCGACACGGCGCAGAACAGCCGCGAGATGCTCCTGGGGGCCTTCGACCTGGGCATCACGCACTTCGATTTGGCCAATAACTACGGACCGCCGCCAGGCAGTGCCGAGGAGACCCTTGGCAAGGTCCTTAAAGACGACTTGGGGGCGCACCGCGACGAGCTGGTCATCTCCACTAAAGCCGGCTACCGCATGTGGCCTGGACCCTATGGCGAGTGGGGCTCGCGCAAGAATCTGCTCAGCAGCCTGGATCAGAGCCTCCGGCGCCTTGGCCTCCCCTACGTGGACATCTTCTACAGTCACCGTTTTGACCCGGATACGCCCCTGGAAGAGACCATGGGGGCGTTGGACACGGCCGTGCGCAGCGGCCGGGCTCTGTATGTCGGCATCTCTTCCTACCAGCCCGAGCAGACCCGCCAGGCGACCGCTATTCTGCGCTCGTTGGGCACGCCCTGTCTGATCCATCAGCCGTCATACAGCATCCTCAACCGCTGGATTGAGAATGGCCTCATCGAGACCCTGGCCACGGCGGGCGTCGGCTGTATCGCCTTCTGCCCTCTGGCTCAGGGTCTGCTTACAGATCGTTACCTCGACGGCATCCCGGCTGACTCGCGTGCCGCCAAGCCGCACGGTTTCTTGAAGCGCGAGCACGTCACCCCGGAAAAGGTGCAGATGGTACGTCAGCTCCACGAGATCGCGGTCGGGCGCGGCCAGACGCTGCCCCAGATGGCCATCGCCTGGGTGTTGCGGCATCGCTCCATGACCTCGGCGCTGATCGGGGCTAGTCGTGTGGCGCAGATCCGAGACTGCCTCGGCGCCCTGCAGAACCTGTCCTTCTCCGCCGACGAACTCGCCCGCATCGACGCCGCCACGGGACGCGTCGCGTAACCGCCGTAGGCACAGCCCGTCGGACCTCGTCTGCGGGTGGCAACTGGGCAAGGGCTGAGGCGCGTCGGTGTGGTGCTCAGAGACGGGGGCGGTTCAGCTCCCTTTCCGGGTGGACCCACGCCCTTTGAGGGGACGGCTGATCAGCATCCGGCCTTGCGATTTCGGCCCGACCCACTGCTTCGCCAGCACGTCCGCTTCCGTGAACCGCGCCATGAGGATCTCGCCGTCGGTGCTGCGGTTGCGGTCGTGGGAGATGTAGATCGTGCCATCGGGCGCCTGGAAGCCATCGGGGTAGG
This sequence comes from uncultured Victivallales bacterium, assembly GCA_903933565.1. Taxonomy (GTDB): domain Bacteria; phylum Verrucomicrobiota; class Lentisphaeria; order Oligosphaerales; family JAFGRS01; genus CAILUI01. The sequence continues at coordinate 4,088 of CAIZKT010000007.1, forward strand.
AGACGCCTTGGCGCTCATCCAGCATCAGGCCGCCCTGCCACGTCCTGCCCTCGTCGGCGGACAGCCAGGCGCTGAGCTTACAGCGGCCCTCGTGCGTGTCGACGGTGTCGCCGTGCTTGACCAACAGGATTCGCCCGGAGGCAAGGCGGCGAAGATGGAACCGCGCATTGGGCTGCCGGATGTGTTCCGGGTAGGTGGGTTCGGACCAGGTGTAGCCGCCGTCGGCGGAAACGGTCTCGACCATGCCGTTTCCTGGTGCCGTTCCCACAGAAGATATTACGGATGAATAACTTACTAGACTGTCATGGTGCTTTATAGGGTCTTAACGGCGTTTTCAGGTACACGAATACAAACCTAACTTGATCAGCGACGCCAGGCCAGCCCTCCGTCTTGCCGTTCCGCCGTCAGCAACGGCTTCATGCGGCGCCGCCAGGTCGCACACAGTACCGCGATGGCATCCGGGGGACGAAAGGCAGATCTTCTTCCTTGAATGATATTTATGGCCAGTAAAAAACGTTACAAGGCACTAATTATCCGTATATTAATGCATTAAGTAACTCGCAAGCAATATGTTATGTGGGAACGGCACTGGACATTCTCGCAAGCAATATGTTATGTGGGAACGGCACTGGACATTACGTCGGCATTTGCTGAGGGCTACACCTTTGAGTGTCTGCACGATTCCCAGACCGCCGCCTGGTATCACTACGCCGGAACGGCCAGCGCAGAAACGGGAATAATGGCCAGTTCGGCGCTGTTGTTATTCCAGCAGAGGCGGTCGGCGCCAGCGCGGCCACCGTTGTTGGAGTAGCCGACAAACAACCGCCCCTCGTGCTCGATGGCGTATGGGTAAGACAGTGCCGCCCCCGGGTGCGACTCTCCAGGCCCGCCGTGCAGCGCCTCCCGAAGGCGGAAGACACGGCAGAAGCGGGCCTCGCCGGGACGCGTCACGGCCAGGGTCAGCGGCGAGCGCCGGTGGCCGCCATCGGCGCTCGTGCTGCAGACCAGGTAGTGTTGTCCGGTGCTGAGGGTCCCCGTGTAGGGCTTGGAGCCGGCCATGGGCAGGTTGCTCGGTTGCGAAGCGGTCCAGGTACGGCCGTAATCCGTGCTCACGGCGGCCAGCGCCTGAGCCTGAGCCCCATAGCGCGCCAGGTTGAGGATCCGCTTCCCGTCGAGAATCACGGAGGACTCGCCCCACATGCTTTCCGGCGCCGGCGGAATCACCACCAGGTCCCAGCGGAGCAGGTCGTCGCCATGGCTGATCGCAACCGCCGCAGGGTTCCCGTTCGCCACCGCGATGCCGGACATGATCCAGTTGCCATCCGCCAGACGCTGCGGTTCCTGCATGGGCCAGAAGCCGCCCTCGATGATGGTCCCCCTGGCCTGCCACGTCCCCGTGACCGCATCACGGACGTAGGCGCGGGTGTGAACCTGCTTCATGACGTCGTAGAAGGCGCCGTGGAAGGCCCACAGCGTCCCGCCGTGCGACAGAAACACCCCGTGACTCACGGCCAAACGGCCAGCGCCGGTGGCAATGGTAAACGGCTCGCTCCAGGTCTGACCGCCATCATCGCTGCGGCAGCCGCGCGCCTCTTCGCTTCCCGTGTTCTCCCCGCCTTTGTTGTGGCCGAACGAGGCATAGAGTCGACCCTCGTGCCAGGCCAGCGCCACGCCATGCAAGAACCGGTAGCCGTCCGTCTCGAACTCCCACGGTTTGATGACCTGAAACGAGACACCTTCCAGAGACGGAAGCTCGGCCCTCGCCGGAAAGGCGCCGCCAGCCCAGAGCGGGTACGCTGAGTCCGCCGGTTGTGCCGGGCTTGATCGCGTTGGGAGTGTGGTCAAAGCGGAAGACCTCAGGAAAAAGGCGGTTCGTATATCGGTATGTCCGGCCCCAGCCGGGGGCTTGGCTGCACCCTGCACCCTGCACCCTGCACCCTGAACCCTGAACCCTGAACCCTGAACCCTGAACCCTAGGACCCTGAACCCTAGGACCTGAGTAGAACTGACAGGCGCCCGTGGGAGGCCGGTGGGGACCGTTGACTCCTCTGCCCGCTGGCCGCCCCGGGCTCTACCGCGTGTGCGCCCCAGCTCCCAGGACCCGTTTGACGATCTCGGCATTCTCTTTCAACTGGTCCTTGTCCCGCTGGAAGAAACCGACGGTCGCCAGGTCCGTGGGCTTGATGCCCGCAAAGGTCTCGCGGAAAGCGGTCTCCACCACGGCGGGAATCTCAGCGGGGCTCTTGCCATAGAACATCTGCCCGCCGGCCAAGACCTTGAAGGCGATGCAGGGCTTCCGCACCTGCTGGATCACCTTGAACATCTCCTGCCGGTCCTCCATGAAGAACTTGAGGTGCTTAGCCTTGCCGGTGATGAAGGAACTCGCTTCGCCGCCCCGCTTGCGGGTGTTGTGCAGGCAGGCCATGTAGAAGTCGACGCCCCAGTCCTCGTCCTCTGAGCGCAGAATGGTCTCCGGCACATGAGTCCCCAGACCCACCGGCTTGCCCGAGGCCTTGAGTTTCTTGAGGTTATCGCGCAGAACGTCGACCTGCCCGGCCTCGCAGAGGCCGTCGGTGGTGGTTCCCTGGTGGTACACGGCAAGGGGATCGCACGCCATCATCTGGCGCACATTGACCTCGAGAGCAATAGGCGGGTAAGGCTGAAATATCCAGTTGATCTTGCCACCCTCGTTGCGGTACTGCCGAATCACCCGCAACATGTAGTCGTTGGCCAGCGGCAGGCAGGTGGTGTAGCCGAGCTTTTCGGCCTCGAATAGCGCTCGGACCACATTCTGCGCCGTGAAATAGTCCATCATCGCTTCGCCCGTACAGATCTCGGGGATGTAGCTATGGCCGTTGACCGGATTGTCGCCCAAGAACAGCCTGCTGACGGGTGTCCCGAAGAAATCCACCGTTGGTATCACCTGGCAACCTCCTTACGCTGGAGTCAACGCCTTGGCTCCCGCACCGTTTCTTGACCACCCGAGCCTTTACACCCTTCCGACCCACCTGGCTGCCGCCAACCCAGGCCCCGCCGCCAGCGCTCACCTCGGCCCGTTCACGGCTCAAACATACTGTGCCTCAGGTGGGTTTGCCTCAACCCGCCCGCCGCAGGTCGGGCGCAAGTCAGCTCCGTAGGGGTTTCTGTTTCGATCGTCTCCGCCTCCGGCGAGCAGAACGGGTCACGTGACTCTTGGGGGAGACTTCCGGCGGGACGTGTCGCGAAGGCCAGACGCCGCGGAGCGCTGAAAGCGCGGC
>CAIZKT010000008.1:0-7019 GCA_903933565.1 uncultured Victivallales bacterium
CCGATTGGCGGCCGGAACGGCGCCGGGATGAACCGCCCACGGCGGATGCACCGGCGGGACGGCGGGGGCCTGCGGGTCGAAGCCGAGCGCCCGCATGACCACGGGATGGGTCAGGGCGTCACCGTCGTGCAACTCAAACTCTCGAAACGCTGGGTGTACTACGAGGCCTGAGTCGGCCGCTGCCCGGCCCGAAAGGATGGTCTGGCCCATGCAGGAGGGATCGCGCTCCACGCGCCTGCTTACCTATGCGCTGCTGCTCCTCGGCGCGGGGTTCTTCTCGCTGCCCTTCGTCTGGATGGTCGGCACCAGCCTCAAGGTCGACCGCGAGCTCTTTGCGGGCGGCCTGCGCTTTTTCCCCGAGGCACCGCGGCCGCGCCTGCAGAGCCCCTACATCGACACTGCCTTCTACGGCAACCCCGACGCCGTTCTCGACCCGGTCAAGACGGCCGCGCTGGTGGAGGTGCTGCGGGCGCACCCGCTGCCGCCGCTGCCGGCCGACCTGGATCCGGCGGCAGTACAGGCCAGCGTGGTGCGCGGGCTCTACGACCGCCTCTCTCACATTCTGAAAGCCTCGGAATGGGCTGACAACACCGCCTTCCAAGCCCGCCTCGGCAACATCGTCAACGACCGCATGGTGACCGACGTCGTGACCTCGGTGCATCGGCGCCTGTGCCTCGGCCAGTTGCGGGTCCGTAGCCAGGCGCTGACCGAGACCGTGCTGGGGGCCGAGCGGCCGTTCAGCGCCCGCTGGGATAACCGCACCCCCGCCGTGGCCCGGTTGATTGATCAGCAGGAGAAGTCACTGCAGTATGCCTCGGTGAACTACGACTTCAGCCAGGGCTCGGAGGTCACCCTCGAAGGCGCCTACGATGCCGGCTTCGACCCGGCGGGCCTGCAACGCGTGCAGCTCTACCTCAAGCCCGATGACACCTGGCACGAGCTGGAGCTCGGCCTCGAGATGAACGGCCGACGCTATGTGGCCCAACGCCGGGTGCCCATGGCCAACTTCAACTGGACCCTGATCACCTGGCAATTCCCCAGCGCCGACGATACCTCGACCAAGATCAAGACCTGGGTGCTGCTCAACCAGGCGAAGGACGCCGTCGGCGCCTTCAACGAACCCGGTCGCCTGCGGCTGACGCTGCGGCTGCACCGGAGCACGCCGCTCAAGGCCTGGATCAGCAAGATCCGCCTCAACTACGACCGTGTCCTCGACCATATCCCCTTCTGGCACTATGTCCGCACCAGCCTCTTCCTGGTCGTGGCCAACGTCGTGCTTACCGTGTTCGCCTGCTCCCTCATCGCCTTCGCTTTCGCCCGGCTGAACTGGCCTGGACGCGATGTCTGCTTCCTGCTGATGCTGGCCACCCTGATGATCCCCGGACAGGTCACCATGATCCCGCACTTCCTGATCTGGAAGCACCTCGGGGCCTACGACACGCTGACGCCGCTCTGGCTGGGCAGCGCCTTCGGCAACGCCTTCTTCATCTTCCTGCTGCGCCAGTTCATGCGCTCCATTCCCCGCGACCTGGAAGACGCGGCGCTGATCGACGGCTGCGGCTACCTGCGCATCTACTGGCACATCATCCTGCCGCTGATCAAACCCAGCCTCGCCGCCATCGCCATCTTCACCTTCATGGGCACCTGGAATGACTTCATGGGGCCGCTCGTCTACGTCGCGGACCAGCGCCTGTACCCGCTCGCCTTCGGCCTCTACGCCTTCTCTGTCCAGGTGGGCAACAACCCGGCCCTGACCATGGCCGCCAGCCTGCTCATGACCCTGCCCGTGATCGCCATCTTCTTCGTGGCCCAGAAGTACTTCATTCAGGGCGTGACCCTGACCGGGATTAAAGGATGACCGGGGAGCGGCAAGGCGGCGAAACGGCGAGGCGGCCAGTCCGTTCAGCCTGTCCAGGTAGTCCAGTCCGTCCAGGTAGTCCAGGTCTTGCAGACGCCCGCCGCGGCGGACCACCGGTCCCGGGAGACCCCCATGCTCGATCTCGTTGCCATCGTGCTAGCCATGGGGCAGGCAGGACAGCCCGCCCAGCCGGCGCCTTTCTACGCCGACAAGCTGAACGTGATGGTCTACCGCGACGGGCGCGGGCAAGAGCAGCCCGTACGGACGCTGGCTGATTGGCAACAGCGCCGCCGCCACATCCTGGCCAACCTGGAGCTGGTCATGGGGCCCTTGCCCCCCGCATCGCAGCGCGTGCCCCTTGACGTTCAGGTGAGCGAAGAGGTCCGCGAGGCCACCTTCAGGCGCCGTCGTCTCACCTTCGCCACCGAGGCTGATGATCGTGTGCCCGCCTACCTGTTCCTGCCGACCCTGATCACCGGGAAGATGCCGGCGATGCTCTGCCTGCACCAGACGACCAGCATCGGCAAAGGCGAGCCGGCTGGGCTGGGAGGCCTGGACAATCTGCACTACGCCCGCGAACTGGCCGAGCGCGGCTACGTCACCCTGGTCCCCGATTATCCCAACTTCGGCGATTACGTCTGCGACCCGTATGCCCGGGGCTATGTCAGCGCCACCATGAAGGGCATCTGGAACCACGCCCGCGCCCTTGACCTGCTGCAGTCCCTCCCCGAGGTCGACGCCTCACGCCTCGGCTGCATCGGGCACTCGCTGGGCGGGCACAACACCCTGTACCTGGCCGCCTTCGACGAGCGCGTCAAGGTCGCCGTGAGCAGTTGCGGCTTCAACTCGTTCGCGAAGTACATGGGCGGGGATCTGACCGGCTGGTCGCACAAGGGCTACATGCCGCGCATCGCCTCGGTCTACCACGTCAGCGCCCGGGAGATGCCTTTCGACTTCAGCGAAATCCTGGGTGCCATCGCGCCGCGGGCCGTGTTCGTCAATGCGCCGTTGGGGGACAGCAACTTCGAGATCTCAGGGGTGAAGGATTGCCTGAAGGCGGCCGCGCCGGTCTATGCGCTGCAGCAGGCCGCCGACCAGCTCGCCGCCATGCACCCGGACTGCGGCCACGACTTCCCGCCCGAGACCCGCGAACAAGCCTACCGCTTCATCGACCGCGCGCTGAAGTAGGGCACGGGGGTCTGGCTGGGGACCACGCGGAAGCCCCTGCCCCCACCCCGCCGCCGCACTCACCGCTGGCGGTACTACAGGGCCCACCAGGGAATGGCCAGAACCTCGCCAGGAAGCTGACGCGGTTCGGCGACAGCACACACGAGCAGACCCGGCCCAATCGCCGCACGCGGGAAACACTCCCGGAAGGACTGGATCCCGGCAAGGTCGCGCGGCGCAGGCGCGGCGGTCGCCTTGATCTCGATTGGAAACAAGCGGCCGTTGTACTCGAGGATCACGTCTACCTCTGCCCCCGCGTAGGTCCGGTAGTGCCAGAGCGCGGGCGCCACCGGCCATTCCTGGAACGACTTGAGGATCTCCATGACCACCCATGACTCAAACAGCGCGCCGAAGAGCGGGTGGCCGGGGAGGGCCTCCGGGGACGGAATGCGCTGGAGGTGGCAGACGAACCCGGCGTCGGTGAAGAAGCCCTTGCGTCGGCCCGCGATGCGCTTGCCCGCGTTGCGCGAGTACGCCGGGACGCTGATCCACTGGAAGGTGGCCTCGGCCACCTCGGTCCAGCGCACGGCGGTGGTTCGGTCCACCCCGAGTTCGCGTCCCAGTTGGTTCTGGTTCACCTCGGAGGCCGTGTGCGCAGCCAGCAGGGAGATGAAACGGCCAAAGGTCTGCAGCGACCCCACGTCGGCAACGCTGCGGATATCGCGCTCGACGTAGGTTTGTAGATAGGACTCCCAGTAAGCACGGGTCGTGGGGTCGGGCAGCTCGATGAGCCGCGGGTGCATGCCGCGCCAGATCAGACGGGTGACAGGAATGGTCGGCTCGGGAAGGGCGCTGAGCTGGGGTCGCTCGTCGGCCAGCCAGGAACGCAGGAAAGCCGGGCGGGCCGTCTCCTTCTGCAGCTCGCGCCTGCACAAAGGGTGAAGCTGAACCACGGCGCTGCGCCCGGCCAGGGACTCCACCACCCCCTTGGTCACCGCCAGGTGCTGGGACCCGCTCAGAATGTACTGCCCGTTCTGCCCGTCCTGGTCCACTTTGCGCTTGATGGCACCCAAGAGCTCCGGGGCGTACTGCACCTCGTCCAGAAACAGGGGAGGCGGATGGTTCTGCAGGAAGAAGTCTGGATCCTGACGCGCCCCCGCCAGGTCAAGGTGAGGATCGAAAACGACCGTCCGATGAGAGGCACCGAAAAGGTGCTGAATAAGGGTGGACTTGCCGGTCTGGCGCGCGCCGGTAACCGTCACAACCGGAAAGTGACGCACCAGCTCCGCCAGCTTGGACTCGATGATCCGCGGGTGGTAGTCCATACGCATGCCCTGCCCGTTTTGGCATTTTTATGGGTTCAATCCTCAAATATACAGCAAAGCCAAGCGGGTCGCAACCTCCTCAACCGTGGCCGGGCCACTTCCCCCCACCCCCGTCACCCCAATTCGGCGGCGCCGGTGGCACGGGCTCCCGCTGACCCGTGCTCGACGAGATTGCCAAGGAACTGCGCCGCTGTAACGATGGGCTGAAAGTCACCTGGATCACGGTCGGCTTTAACCCAGGTCCCGAGAGCCTGCCGCCAGTTGGTGGGACGATCGATCGGAAGACCGCTCCGCCTGGAATCATCGATACCAGGGCGGGGATGTACGAGCTAACGCTGCGGCTGTCCGTCGTCGACTGTTGCGAGACGGACGCCAGCACAGAAAGCGCTGCGCGGGATGTGCAGAGCGCGTCAGGTTAGCGCGGAGACGTGGCCGAGGTGGGGGCTGACGGACGAACGGACTGTCGCCCTCGGGGCTCAGTTCGGCAGCCAGAGATTCGGGAGCGGAGCCAGAGCGCCGATGCTGTTGTCCCAGGTCGAGTACTTGCCCATGGACTGCCACTCGCCGTGGCCATCGCAGAAGACGAGGTTGGCGCCGAGGTTGTGGCGTTTGCAGTCCGGAGGAACGGCATTGTCGGTCTGGTCCACGTTCCAGTCAATGAGGTAGTACGGATTGCCGTTGGTCAAGATGCCGGCATCGCCGACCATGATGCAGGTCGAGGGCTTGACGATCTGGGCCACGTCGAGCTCACTGATCACGCGCGAGAACCCGTAGCCCTGCTGCTGGCTGGCGTTGGTGATCCCCGTATAGCCACGGGTCGCGTCCGCGGGACAGGTCTGGACCTTCACGTCGCCGACGTAGGACGTGACCAGGTAAGGCCAGGTCCAGTAATTGGGGAACGGGTTGTACATCGCGGCCGGCACCATGCGGTCCTTGTTGTCATCGTTGTACATGAGGATGGCCAGGCCGATCTGCTTGACGTTGCTCATGCAGGAGATGGTGCGGGCCTTGTCCCGAGCCTTGGCCAGGGCCGGCAGCAGCATCGCCGCCAGGATGGCGATAATCGCAATCACCACCAGCAACTCAATGAGGGTGAAGCAGCGGGCCCTGAGGCTATCTCTGCGAGTGAAACGCCGTCTCGGGATGCGGTTCATGGGGTGAAGTCTCCTTAGAATTGCGTGCGCCTGCCGGAGCCCTCGCTCGAATTCGTCAGCCTTAGCATTATAAGTGACAACCCCAGCCCGCGCGGGGTATAGAACGAAGGCTGTAGACCCGGCGGGTTGCGGTCGAAAAAGCCGGTCCACCAAACCGCGTTCGCTCAGCCACAACCCAGCCGTCTGACGCTGCCGCTGACCGCTCTAACGCCTATTGCGCGTTCGCCGTCTCGATCATGGCCATGATATTTTCCGGCTTAGCATCGCCGGGAATCCCATGCGCCGGCGCCAGAATGTAGCCCCCCTGGCGACCGACTTCCGCCATCATCCGGCGGACCTCCTGGCGGACCTCGTCAGGCGTGCCGTAGGGGAGCAGCCGTTGGGTGCTGATGCCGCCCCAGAAGCTCAGCCGGTCGCCATAAAGCCGCTTCATTTCGTAGGGGTCCATCACTTCGGGTTGGAAGGGGTTGAAGCAGTCCAGGCCGATCTCGATGAGCTGTGGGAAGACCTCCTGCACCTTGCCGCAGGAGTGGATGGTGACAAACTTACCAGCGCGCTTGCCGGCGGCATACTGCCGGGCCAGGCGCGGCATGAGGAAGTGCTCCCACATCTTGCGGCCCATCAGCAGCCCAAGCTGCGAGCCCCAGTCGTCGCCGAAGTGGATGGCGTCGATGTCGTAGGTCACGGCCTGCTGGGAGAGGGCGACGTTGTAGTCGCAGATCGCGTCCAACAGTTCCTCGACAAAGGCAGGGGCTTCGACCATGTCGATGAACAGGTTCTCCATGCCGCGCAAGGTCCAGGCGCGCTCGAACAAGGAGAAACCGATGCCGAACTGCACAAACTTGTCCTTGCCCGCGGCGCAACGCTCGGCAAAACCCTCGAACTTGGCGGCGGCGCGCGGGTCGGGCAACTCGAAGCCGTCAAGGCTGCGCTCCGGCAGAACGCAGTTGCAGACATTGCCGATGTCGCGGTCAATGCTGCGGTCCCACTGCACCCCGAACTCGTCCTGCCACAGCGTCTCGCTCAGCCAGCGGTCCTTGGGCCCGGGCTTGGCCCCGACCCCATGCACCGAGTTGTCGATGAGCTTGAGGAAATCGCGGTTGCCGCACCACGCCTCCAGCGCCGCGGCGGCCTTCTGGGTGAAGCCGATGCAGTACGGCGTCCGGTCGGGCTGCTGGTGCCGCAGTGCCGCCGTCACCCGTTCTTTGTGCGTCATGATGCCAGCTCCTGTGTGCCTCTTTCGCTCTTGCGCCTGTCCGTCTCCCGTCGTCCCGGTTGCCGTGCTCGCCGCCTGAACCGGCGCCCCCGACCATATTCCGAGGTAGCGGGCTCCGCAACAGGGCGGTTTCAAGAAAGAGCCCTCCCCTGGCTCTGGGGCGCAAGTCAGCTCCGTAGGGGTTTCTGTTTCGATCGTCTCCGCCTCCGGCGAGCAGAACGGGTCACGTGACTCTTGGGGGAGACTTCCGGCGGGACGTGTCGCGAAGGCCAGACGCCGCGGAGCGCTGAAAGCGCGGC
>CAIZKT010000009.1:0-4019 GCA_903933565.1 uncultured Victivallales bacterium
AGCCCACCGCATCTCCACTGGATTCTGGAGAGGGGCCTGGCCTCAGGCGCGCGTCGGTGGAGCCCACAGCATCTCCACTGGATTCTGGAGAGGCGCCTGGCGGGCTATTCCAGACGGCCTTCTACCGCGACCCGGCCAAGACCCGCCCACGGCGACGGGATGCGCCTGAGCGGCGCTGACGGGCCGTGGTGACGTGGATTCTGACCGCGTGATGTTGTTGGCCGCTTTGCGCAAGCCTTAGCACGGGTTTGCGTTTGTAGCTAAAACTGGTGCCCGGGACGGGAGTCGAACCCGTATTTCCTTACGGAAAGCGGATTTTAAGTCCGCTGCGTATGCCATTCCGCCACCCGGGCGTCCGAAAACTCGTTACATACTGTGCCGGTGTTCACGCTTGGCGCAAGCCCGACGGCAGGGCGGGGCGGTTGCAGGAAACCGCCTCAGTCCTCGTCGTGGCCCTTCGTGGTGAAGGTGAAAACGCCATCCCACTCCGGGGGCGGCGGGCGCCGGAGGAATAGCGCAGTGCGTTCGAGGTAGAGGGCATGCAGCGTCTGCGGGGAGTCCTTCTGCAGGGCCTGGAACGCACTGCTGCAGGCCGCGAAGTCGCGTTTGCGGTAGAGGTCTAACGCCGCCTCCAGGCGCTGCACCTCGGTGTGCCGTTCCGCCGACAGCGGTCCCTCGACCAAGGGCTCAAACAGGGCCACGGGTTCATGTTTGCCTTTCACCCGCACCACGTCGACGGGCCGGTAGGAGAAGCGGTCGCCGGCCGCCCGGCGGGTCGCCTCGCTGACCAGGATGCCCGCTCCGTAGGTCTTGGTCAGGCCCTCGAGGCGGCTGGCCAGGTTGACCGCATCGCCCATGACGGTGTAACTAAAGCGGGTGCGGCTGCCCATATTGCCGACGCTGACGATGCCGCTATTGGCGCCGATGCCGGTTTCGACCGGGGGGAGGCCGCGGGCCACCCACTCGGGCCGCAACTCGGCCAGACGCCGACGCATCTCCAGGCAGGCGGAGAGCGCCTGGCTGGCGTGTTCGCGGTCGTCCAGCGGCGCGCCCCAGAAGGCCATGATGGCGTCGCCGATGAACTTGTCCACCGTGCCGCCGCGCGCCATGATGATGTCCGTCATCGCCGAGAGGTACTCGTTGAGGAAGGCGCTGAGCTGGCGGGCCGTCATGGTTTCCGACATACTGGTGAAGCCGCGAATGTCCGTGAACAGGATGGTCAGCTCCTTCTCCTCCCCCGCCAGGGTCAGCTTCTCGGGGTGTTCGAGGATCGAGGCCACGATGTCCTCCGAGACGTAGTGGCCGAAGGCCCCCTGGAGAAAACGCTTGCGCCGACCTTCGAAGAAGTAGTTGGCGACACTGACCGCCAGGAAGACGGCGAGTAGCGCGGCGGTCACGTAGGTCACCCCGACCAGACGCTGATGCAGGAAGAAGAGGCGGTAGTTGCCGTAACCGATCAGCAACAGAAAAAGGGCCCCGCAGAGCCCCCCGAGCCGCGGTCCCAGGAAGGCGAGAACAGCAGCCAGCATCACGCCCAGGATGGCGACGAAGGTCAGGCTCAGGCCCAGATCCAGGCCCTGATCGTAGACCATCGGGTCGCCGGCCAGCAGATTGTCGATGATGGAGGCGTTGACCTCGACCCCGGGACAGGCTTTGGAAAACGGGGTCGAACGCAGGTCCAACAGCCCGGTCGCCGAGGTGCCAAGGAGCACATATTTGTCTTTGAGGACCCCCATCGGGCAACGCCCGCGCAGGATGTCCACGGCCGAGTAGTAGGTGAAGCAGCGCGCCGGCCCGCGGAAGTTGATGCAGAGTTGCCCCTGCCGGGTGATGGGCAGCGTGCGCCCACCCAGGACCACCCCGGTGACGCCGACGCCGGGGGTATTGCTGACCAGTTCCGGCGTGGCGTGGCTGCCCTCTCGCACCATTTCCAGGGCGAGCGAGGGGTACAGCACGGCCCCGTAGCGGATGAAGAGGCTGCCACGGCGGGTCACGCCATCGAGGTCGGGAACCGTGTTGAAGAATCCTTCGGTCAAGGCGGCATCGTTGAGACAGGACAGGTTCAGCACCGCTCGCCGGGCGCTGGCAAAGCTACTCTGCCGCACCAGGGTGGCAACCGCGGCCACTGGCAGGTTGAACTCGGGGCAGGGCAGGCGTTCGGGCTCGGTTGTCGCCGTCTGCGCGGCGCCCTCGCCGTCGTTCTCCAGGTCGAAGTAGTACCCCAGTACCGAGTCGGCGCCGCCCAGGGCCTTGGCCAGGATGGCGTCGTTGTCCTCGGTCCCCGCCGGTAGTGCCAGCGGGGTGCCGGTAAGCTGGGTGATGCGGGCCGCGGCCAGCTTCAGGGAGGTGCGATCCGGCTCGGCGAAGACGATATCACAGCCGATGATCCTGGGTTTGTGGGCGCTGATACGCTGCACCAGTTCGGCCACAGTGCTGCGGGGCCAGGGCCACTGCCCCAACTCGGCCAGGCTGGGCTCGTCGATGTCCACGATGGCGACCTGACCCGTGTCCGGCTGGCGGCCGCGGGCATTGAACATCAGGTCGTGCATGCGACAATCGAGCGATTCGATGAAGCGGTGCAGCAGCGGCGCCGGCATCGGCAACACTATGCATGCGGCCGCCGTCACCAGCAGTCCGAGCTTAAAGGCGGATGGCGTCAGCGCCAGGCGCATCCAGCGTGCCAGTGTTGCCCTCACCTGCCGCGCACCTCCAGCTTAGGGCACGTCGTAGAGCAGCAGATCGCAGGGCAGATCGCCATTGCGTAACTCAAAGCGTCGCCGGGGCTTGATGGGCATGGCGCGGGCGATGAGAGGGCTGCCGGCGAGGATGGCAAGGCGCCAACCGCTAAGGCGGCCAAAGGCCGTGGCCATCTCCTGGTACAGCCGGTGGTCGGCGTCGAGGCGCTGGCCATAGGGCGGGTTGACGACCAGCAGTCGGGCGGCGCCGCCGTCCGGGCGCAGGTCGCGTACTTCGGCCTGACGGAAACGTATGCGCACCCCGGCCTGGCGGGCGTTCGTCTTAGCCTGTTCGAGCACCGCCGCGTCGGCATCCATGGCGCTGAGGCTCGGATGCTGGCCGTGCGCCCGGGCGCGCAGCTCGCCCTTGAGCTGGCCCAAGGCCCGCGCCGCGTCGCCGTCGAAGTTGGCCCAGCGCTCGAAACCGAAACGCTCGCGGAACAAGCCCGGCGCGATGTTGCCGGCCCACAGCGCCGCCTCGATGGCCAGGGTCCCCGAGCCGCACATCGGATCGACCAGCGGCGTCTCGCGGTCCCAGCCGGCCAGGCGCAACATCACCGCCGCGAGAGTCTCCTTCAGCGGCGCCTCGCCCGCGGCGCTGCGATAGCCGCGCCGAAAGAGCGCCTCGCCCGAGAGATCCAGATAGACCGTGGCGCGATCCTGAGCCAGGTAGAGAAAGACGCGCACGTCCGGGTTCTCGCGGTCAACATCAGGCCGCCGACCGCCGTGATCGCGCAGTTGGTCGACGATCGCATCCTTCACCCGCAAAGCGGCAAAGCCGGAGTGTGTGATCGTGCTGTCGTGCAAGAAGGCGGATACGGCCAGGGTCAGATCGGGGCTCACGAACGGCGCCCATTCCACCTGCCGGACCCCCTCGTAGAGCGCCTCGGGACCGGGCGCCGGGAAGCGCGCCATCACCGCCATGATGCGTTGCGCAGTGCGGCTCTGCAGGCAGGCGCGCCAACCCTCATCCCAGCCGCCGAAGAAAGGGATGCCGCCGCGGTTCAGGCGCACCCGGCGGAAGCCGAGTTCACTCAGTTCATCACGCACGGCCTCCTCGGTGCCAGAAGCGGCAGAGGCAAAGAACTCCTGCATCTCGGGCGCGTCAATCATGCTATCTGAGGCTCCTGCAACAAATCTATGGACCGCCGACCGTCGGGTCGGCTCTGGCCGCGAGCCGCGGCCGCTCCATTTCTTGGGACCGCCGACCGTCGGGTCGGCTCTGGCCGCGAGCCGCGGCCGCTCCATTTCTTGGGACCGCCGACCGTCGGGTCGGCTCTGGCC
>CAIZKT010000010.1:0-5691 GCA_903933565.1 uncultured Victivallales bacterium
ATTCCGCCCCTCGTCCGCCGCGGCGGACGAAGGGCGTTGGAGGGCGCCGCTGCGTCGGCGCCGCGGCGGCCACGCAGGGCCGCCCTCCAGGCGATCCGCCACGTCCCGGCCGGATCGGATGGGACCCGCGTCGGCAAGTCCCATTCCGGTATGTCCGGCCGCAGCCGGGGACTGGGCTGAACCCTGAACCCTGAACTCTGAACTCGGACCGTGATCGACTGGCGGCGGCAAGACCCCGTGCTATATTCCCCATCACGATTTCTTGCCGACGGGTCTTACTGTGCATCCGTTGGGCGAACCGTCGACGGCCCCTGCCGGCCGCTGTGACGGTGCCGGAACAGCAACAACCTCAGAGCCATAGAGGAAGGCAGATCGCATGAAGAGAACATTCCAGCCGTCCAATCGGGTCCGTAAACGCAGACTGGGTTTCCGCGCTCGTATGGCGACGCGCGGCGGACGTCATATACTGCGCGCCCGCCGCCGTAAGGGCCGTGAGCGTCTGTCGGCGTGAGCCTGGAGAGTGCCGGCAACACGTCCGCCCGGACGCCCAGAGTGGACCTGCCCGCTGCCGGGGGCCTGCAGCCCGAACCGATGACCGCTCTCCCTCCCAGCAGTGTGGCTGCTAACGGTAACCGGGACCCCAAACCGCCTCGCCGGCACCGACTCTGCTCGCAGACACGCTTGCGCACCCGTGCCCACTTGGACTGCGTGCGCCAGCATGGCCGACGCGACGCCAGCCCCCTGTGCGTCGTCTCGGCTGTCTGGCCTCCACCCGATACCGCGCGCCGGGTCGCGTTCGTCGTCTCCAGACGCTACAGCCCCAAAGCCGTCGTCCGGAATCGCGCCAGACGCCTGCTTCGAGAGGCGTATCGACAGACCGTCGCGGAACTGCCGCCGGCCTGGCTGGTGCTGATCCCAAGGCGGCCCCTCCAGAAAGCCCGCATGCAGGACGTGCTTGCCGATGTGCGTGACCTCTGCCGCCGAATCGGACTGCTGGGATGATTAGGAATGTCTGACCGCGCCCGAGCTGCGCTTGAAGTGCCTCATGGCCACAACCCCCCTGACAACCACCCTTGCCGTCGGCCTCGTCCGCGCTTACCAGCTCTGCCTGAGCCGCCTCAAGCCGGCTTGCTGCCGCTTTCAGCCCTCCTGCTCGGAGTATGCCCGCCAGGCGATCCTCTCCTTCGGCCTGCTCGGCGGCGCTCGCTTGGCCCTCCTGCGAATCTGCCGCTGCCACCCGTTCTACCGCGGTGCGGTCTACGATCCGCTGCCGACCCCACGCCGGTCGACCCCTGCCCCACATACCCATAGCGAGTCTGGGAAGCCCATGATCTCATGAAGTACGACAAGGTTACCATCATCGGTGTCGCCGTCTGTGTCCTCTTGCTCTTGTCCTGGGGCCGGATTCTCGACGCCCTGGGCTTCCAGCGACCTGGCACGCCCGCGCCAGAGACTAGCCAAGCCGCTTCCCCGGCTGCTCCCTCCCCATCCCAGCCTCTCGCGGCCAGTGACGCCCCCCCTGCCGTCAGCCCTCCAGCCCCGTCTTCTACCGCCCCTGTGTCCGCGGAAAACGATGCCAGACGCCTGCCCTGGGAACCCCCCAGCGCCGCCCCCGTCCGCTTGATCTCCCCCGACAAACAGGCTCTGCTTACTGCCGATGTCGACCCCGCCGGCGGCGGCGTGACCAACGTCACGCTGAGCCAGTATGCTCGCGATGTCGCGCCTGACGCCAGCCTCCGACAACCCATCACCATGAGCCGCAGCGAGTACCCGTTCCTCGCCCTTAACCTGCGTGCCGCCGGCTTCGAAATGGGCCCCGCCGTAGTGGTCGACGCTACCCCTGACACCCTCGAGATCCGCCGCCAGGCCGCCGCTGGCCTCGTCCTCAGCGAACGCTGGGAAATACTCGGCGCTACCCCCTACCAGATCCGCTATACGGTCCGCTTCCGCAACGCCGGTCCTGATGCCATCCGCCTCCAAGGCCTCGCCCTCGAGGCGGGCGCTATGCCGCCCAACGAGTCGGCCCGCGCTGCCGCCTCCGGCAGTGTCCAAAGCTCCGTTACCGTCGCCTTCACCGACCTCAACCGGCCCAAAGCCTACACCGCTAAGCAGATCGCCAAGCTCCTGCGTAAAGGCCTCGACCGTGAGCTGGAAACCCGCCCCGCCAAGTGGCTGGCCGTCCAAAGCCAGTACTTCATGCTGACCGTCATCGCCGGACAGGTCGACGACGAGGCGCTCTTCTCCGGTTGCCAGTTCGACCTGCGTTCCGTCCAGGTCGGCGCCGCCTCCGACAAGCCGGTCGCTCATACCTGGTGCCAGGCCCGCGCTCTGCTGCCCACCCGCACCCTCGGCCCCGGCAATGAAAGCGTCCTCTCCTTCACCGGCCTCGCTACCCCCAAAGACTACGGCCTGCTCCAGAAGGTCGGCGGTCGCCTCGAAACCGTCGTCGGCATGGACTCTTTTATGTTCTGGAACCCCGCCTGGATGGGCGTCCTTACCCGCTGGCTCCTCAACCTCCTCATCTGGCTCCATCAGGTCTCTGGCGTCAGTTGGGGATACGGCTTGGCGATCATAATCATTACCTTCGCCGTCAAAATCGTCTTCTGGCCCCTCACTCATCACTACACTAACTCCATGCGCAAAATGCAGGAACTCCAGCCACAGTTGAAGGAAATCCGCGAGAAGTACAAGGACGACCCGCAAAAACTCTACCGCAAACAGTCCGAAATGTTCAAGGAAAACAAGGTTAGCCAGTTCGGCGGCTGCCTGCCCATGCTCCTGCAACTCCCGGTCTTCTTCGCCTTATTCGTCACCTTCAGGGGCGCTATCGAATTGCGCCACGCGAGCTTCCTCTGGTCCGACGACCTCAGCATGCCCGACGATGTCTTCGGCCTGCCTATCCGCCCCCTCGCTATCCTCATGGGCCTGACCATGCTGCTGCAGCAGAGGCTCACCCCCTCGATCGGCGACCCGCAGCAGCAACGGATGATGAACTTCATGAGCATTTTCTTCATCTTCCTCTTCTACAGCATGCCCTCCGGCTTGACCCTGTACTGGACCGTCAGCCAAATCCTGAGTATCGTCCAGATGCTCTTGACCAATCACCTGAACCGCAAAGCAGATGGCAAACTGGCGACCGCCCCAAGAACCCCGGCCGCCGCGTAAACGAGAACCAACCCTCGTGTGTCGTCCGGCAAATCCCTTGTTCCCTGTACCGTGTCCTGCCGAGGCTGCCCGGCAGCCTCGTGCAGGGCGAGCGGCCTCGCGTGCCGCCTTGTCTTCGCCCGGGCGAAAGACAACGTTTCAAGCGGACGACACGTTAGGGATGACCCTGGCCGGCCCCGAGCCTAGCGCACCCCGCCAGACGCCCGGCCCGCCGCCGCGCCCGCCAGGCCCAACCAAGGAGATGTGTACATGGCCATAGACGAATCCATCCGCCAGGACAGCATCGAGCGCCTCTCTCGTATGGTGGCACTACTCGGCTTCCGCGCCGAAGTGGGCACCGAGGAGGCCGAAGACACCCTCATCCTCACCCTCAAGACCGAAGATGCCGGCCGACTCATCGGGCGCAAAGGCCACTGCCTCCAGGCCCTCGAACTGCTGCTCGACCGCATGCTGCGCAAACAGCACGGCGAAGGCCCGACCGTGCAGATCAGCATCGATGGCTACCGCAACCCCCGCGAACCCGGGGCTGAATCCCGCCGCGGTAACCGTACCAATGTCGACGAAGAGCGCCTCCGCGGACTGGCCGAGGACATCGCTAAAGAAGTCAAACGCTGGGGCGAAACCAAGAAGACCGGCCCCCTCTCAGCCGCCGAACGCCGCATCGTCCATATGGCGCTGCGCGCCGATCACGATATCGAAACCGAAAGCGAAGAACCTGACCAGAATGGCTGCAAGTGCGTCATCGTACGCCTCGCCAAGCGCAAAGAAGCTTGACCTACCCCGACCCTCGGGGTACAGTTCCCACGCCAGCATACGGAACGATAGAGGTGCATCCTCATGGGCAATCCCTACCTTGATGCCTTCATTGCCGAAGCCGGCAGCACAGGCTTGACCTTTGACGATGTCTCCCTCGTCACCCAGTACGCGGACTTCATGCCCGCCGAAACTGACGTCACCACCCGCTTCTCCCGCCGCATCAGCCTCAATAGCCCCTTCGTCAGCGCCGCGATGGACACCGTCACCGAGAGCCGCCTCGCCATTGCCATCGCTAAACTCGGCGGGATCGGCGTCATTCACAAAAACCTGAGCCCCGAAGCGCAGGCCGACGAAGTCGCCTGCGTCAAGCACTACCTCAATGGCCTCATCTCTTCGCCCGTGGTGTTCTACAGTGATATGAAGGTCTCTGATCTCCTCACCGTTAAGGCTGCCCGAAAGTACACCTTCAGCGGCTTCCCCATCCTCGACCGTAGTGACCGATTGGTCGGCATCCTCACCGCCCGCGATATGAAGTTCCTGACCGACTACAACGTCCCCGTCGAGTCCGTCATGACCAAGAATCCCATCGTCGTCGGCCCGGGTACCTCCATGACTGAGGCCTTTCAGGTTATGATGGAACGTAAGGTCGGCAAACTCCCCATCGTGGATGCCTCTCTTCGCCTGCTCGGACTATTCAGCTTCAACGACTTGCGTAGCCTTATTGATAACATGGAGCCGGAATTCAACCGCGACGCCCAGCACCGCCTCCGCGTCGCCGCCGCCATCGGCCCCAACGACGAAGCCCGCATCGAGGCCCTGATCAAGGCCGAGGTCGATGCCCTCGTCGTCGATACGGCTCACGGGCACTCGAAAAGCGTTATCGAGACCGTCAAAATGCTCAAACAACGCTACCCCGCCGTCGATGTGGTCGCGGGAAATGTCGGCACCGCCGAAGGAGCCGCTGACCTGGTCAGGGCCGGCGCGGACGCCGTCAAAGTCGGCATCGGCCCCGGCTCCATCTGCACCACCCGCGTCGTTGCTGGCGTTGGCATCCCCCAACTCACTGCCGTCTACCAGGCCGCTAAAGCCGTGGCCGGAGCGGTGCCGATCATCGCCGATGGCGGCGTCTCCTACTCCGGCGACGCGGCCAAGGCCATCGCCGTCGGCGCCTCCTGCGTCATGATGGGCGCGGCTCTCGCTGGCACCGAGGAATGCCCGGGTGAACGCATCTTGCACCAGGGCCGTACCTACGTCGTCTACCGCGGCATGGGCAGCCTCGATGCCATGAAGGCCGGTCGCGGCAGCCGCGAACGCTACAGCCAGGGCGATGTGGAAAATCACGAAAAACTCGTCCCGCAAGGCATCGAAGGGATGATCCCCTACCGCGGACCGCTTGCGGATGTCCTCCACCAGTTCGTCGGCGGCTTGCGCTTCTCGCTCGGCTACTGTGGCGCACGCTCCATCCCGGAACTCCAAGCCAAGGCCAAAATGGTCCGGGTTACCCCCGCTGGCCGCCAGGAGGCCCATCCTCACGACGTTACCGTAACCAAGGACGCACCCAACTACCGCGCCACCTGAGGCCCCCTCGCAGGAACCCTCGGCTCGCCAGCATCTCGCCTGGAGCCGGCGGTCCGCTCGGGCCCAGCCCGGGCTTCCGCTGTATCTGAATAAAGCCGCCAGCCCTGGAGCCGGCGGTCCGCTCGGGCCCAGCCCGGGCTTCCGCCGTATCTGAATAAGGCCGCCAGCCCTGGAGCCGGCGGTCCGCTCGGG
>CAIZKT010000011.1:0-6655 GCA_903933565.1 uncultured Victivallales bacterium
CCCGCATCGTTCGTGACTGCGCCGTAGTAACCCACGACCGCATCGCTTGGCAGCCAACCGGACAAGAAGGCCCGTGCTCGCAACATCGTAATGCCGGTGAAGTTCAAGGTCGTCGCATACAAAGCTGAGTTCGTAGTCGGAGTGGTGCCATCCGTCGTGTAGTAAATGGCTGCTCCCGCCACGGCGTTCGTGAGGGTCACATTCACCGGCAGTGCCGCGCTCCAACCCGGCGTCAACATCGGCGCTGGCAGGCGTGAGGGACTCACCGGAATCACCAGACCGCCGCCGCCGTCCGCGACCGCCAGGCTGGCGCTGCCCATGTCTGCGCCCGTGCCATCCCGGCTCCAGCGGGATGCCACCGCGTAATTACCCGCCTTGCCGGTCGCCTGATAGGAAAAGGTCTGTTGGTTCGTGGTGTTGAGATACGGTCCCCAGCGGACCACGCCGCCGCTCCAAACGCCGCCGCCGCTCACGTTGGAAACCGCCAAGTCGGCGGGAACGGTTTCTTCAAACGCCTGACACACCGCGCCGGTGCCCGGCGTGAAGGCGATGTTCATCACCGGCGCCCAAGCCACGTTGGTAGTCAGTGTCCGGCTGGCGGTTGCCGTGCTGATGGTGGGCGGCGCGGCGAAGTTCGCCACCACCGCCACACTGGATTGCGAACCCACGAACGCCCGTGCCCGCACCACCGCCGCATCCGTCAACGAAACCGGCCCGGTGTAAAGCGACGATGATGTCGTGGGCAACGTGCCGTCCAGGGTGTAATAAATCACCGCGCCCGGCGTGGCACAGGTGATCACCACGCTCACCGGCGCCGCCGCGTTGTCGGGAGCGACCGTGATTTCATCCAGGTTCGCCAGACCTGAACCGCTCGACTCGAAACGGATTGTGTTGCCAACGCCGCTGTTCAGTGTGATGCGGCGGGTCGGCCAGCGTCGGCTCAGACGCTCGGCGCTTCCCCGGTGCGGGGGATGGGCAGCTCCAGGGCGCGGCCGAAGCCGAGCGGGTGTTGGTAAGGCAGGCAGTCGGCAAAGCGCGCCGGGGCGTGCTGGCGCCGCAGCGCCGTGCGCCCCGGGGCCTCGTAGCCACTCAGCCAGACCGCCTTGAGGACAGCCGCAGTCGGCCCTCCCGGCAGCACCAGATTCAGGCTGAATTCCCCGCCATCCGGGAGGCGCACGGTGAAGAACGTTTCCGCGGGGTCGCAGGTGATGTCCCGGTTCTTGGCCTCGCCGTAGCCCGGCATCCCGACCGCGATCGTCGTCACGGGCACCGTGTAGCCCCCTGGCGGCGAGCCCGGGTAGCGTGAGATGTAGGCGCGCGGCTGCACCTCCCCGGCACCCGCTCCCTTCAGGCAGAACTGCAGGTCGAGTTGGCGCATCCGGGCGGGCGTGACCAGATGCCAGCGGTAGGTGGTGCCGCGGGAGGTTACCTCGCCGCGGGACGCGCGGCAGGCCAGCCCGGGTAGCCGGTGAATCGGATGGACCAGCGGCTCAACCTGCCCGCCGACCGTACACGAGGCGGGAAAGTGGTAGAGAAAACCGGCAGCGGCCGCACTGACCATGCAAGGCTCGCGATGCACCGGCGGCAACCGTGCCGCGGCCAGGATCACGACCTTCACTTCGTGCCCCAGGAAGGTCAGGCCCGGCGCCGGATTCAGCACCTCATAGTGCGGATAGAACTGCCAGACCGTCCGCACCTCGTGTTCCGCCAGCGCGCTGGGATCGAACGCCAGGGTCTGTGGCAGGGGTAGCGGATTGCGCAGCACCGCCCAGGATTCGGTCCGGCCGGGCTGCAGGAAGCCATACACCTCGCCGCGCCCCGGGTGCCCGAGCACCATGCGGCCGCGCGCGACGTACAGACTCCGGGCCTGCCGCTGGCTGAAGGCCATGACCCGCCGCAGACACTCCACCTGCCAGTCTTCAAGCGACTCCGGCATCAGGGTCAGCGGGATGTAGGTGGCGCCGCGCAAGAACGCCAGCCAGACCGTGTTGGCCCAGGCGGCGGGGTCATCGCTGAACGGGTTGCGCTGCGAGTCCGGGAACTCATGGTTGTCAAAGCAGTCCAGCGGCAAAGGGGTCCCATCGCGACGCAAGTGGTTGTAGTACATCAGGTCACGGTGCGTCGCGGCGGCATCGCGGGCGGTGGCGCTGGGCAGAGCGGCGTACTCCGCGTCCCCCGAGTCCGACAGCCAGACGTGGTTGGCCTCGGGCAGCCACCAGGGCGACGGCCACCAGCCATTGCGCAGCACCACGCCCGGGCGCTGACGGCGTAGTTCCCGGCCGATCTTCATGAAGACGTCGATTGTGGCCTGACGCACATGGTGACGGCTCGGGTAGCGCTCGCCGAAGCTGGGGTTGGTGGCGCAGTCGTTGTCCCAGTCGATCTTCAGATGCCGGACGCCGACCTGCTGGACCAGCCACCGGAACCGCGCCGTGATGCGGGCCGCCAGGCCCTCGTCCAGCATGACCCCGTAACCCTCGCCTTCGTAGGTGCCGCTGAAGCCGCCGCCCACCGGCAGGCCCTCGCTCTTCAGGTACTCCGGGTCGATGCCGATGTGGCCGTTGTGGCTGACCCACAGGCTCAGGGCGCTGCCCATCGCCTCGGCTTGTCGGCACAACTGTTCGAGCCCGGCGTCGCCGCCCACCTCACGCTTGGCGTCGAAGATCGAGCGGCGGTCCTGCCAACCCGCGTCCAGGGTGAACAGGTCAGGAACCAGCCCGAGAGTCTGAAAGGCCTTGAAGAAGCGCCGGTAGGCCGACAGCGAGACGCGGTACTCACCGTTGCCGATGTAGGGATCCGACCAGAACGTCCCGAAGGCCACCAGCGCCTGCCGCAGCCGCGGCAGACGGATGGTGTCCAGGTAGTCTGCGAAGGCGGCCGGGGCTGCCTCCGCCCAGCCGAAGACCTCCGCCACCGCCTCCAGCACCTTCCCGCGCCAGACCGGGTGATGCCGCAGCCACACCAGGTCCTCGCCCCCTGCCCGCGCTTCGACGTGGTTGAACCCGGCCGGGTGCTCGAGCCCCAGAAAACAGCGTCGGCCAATGAGCGGGTAGCCGCAGCCAGGCATGACGCCGCCCCCTTCCTCCGCCCCACGCCGCAGCGCGGTCGGCGTCGTCGCCTGGTAGCCGCAGAGCCGCAGCCCATCGCCGCGGAGCACCTGCCGGTCGACCTCCACAAAGTCAACCGTGGGCCACACTCCCCCCTGGCGACGCACGGACAGACGCTTGCGAAACCACGGCCCGCTTCCCAGAACGACGCTGACGACGAAGACCAGCCCGTCCTGCTCGAAGCGCTGCGACAGGCCGCGGCCGCTCCGCCGCGGCGCGGCCGCGGGGGCCTGCGGCCGGAGCTCTCGGCCCCGCACCGACAGCGCGACCGCGGGCCAATCGAGATCCAGCCGTTCCCCGGTGCTCCGCCGGGTGACCGTCAACCGCTGGCCGTCAAGCTGCAGTCCAAGATGCTGATTCTGGATGTCCATGGCGCTCCTGCCTGTGCTTTCGCAACCCGGCGAACCGCATTCGCCGCCAAGGCGTATACGGTAACCCTGAACCTGCTCCGCGGCGCGCCTTCGCCCTCTCCAAGACGTTGACTTTCCGCCGCCACCGGCCACGTTCTACGCCATGGATATCGCCACGCCCTACGCGGTGTTGCCGGTGCGGGTCACGTGGGAGAACACGGATACCGCCGGCTACATCCATAACTCGATCGTCTTCCGCTGGTTTGAACAAGGTGAACTGGAATGGTTCCGGGCGCTGGGCATTCACTGGAAGAGCTTTCCGGACTACGGCTTCCCGCGGGTCCAGGTCGAGGCTCGCTTTCTGCGGCCGCTGCACTTCGATGACCTCTGCGAACTGCGCACCACGGTCGGGTCAGTGCGGGCCGCCACCTACAGCCTGCGCCACGAGATGTACCGGTCAGGACAGCTGGCGGTGCGGGGGCAGGTCAGCGTCTGTTGCGTCGCGGTCGCCGATGGCAAGCCCCGCGTCCTTCCCGAGCAGATGCGCGAGGTGCTGCGGGGACTCTGCTGCCAGCCCTGAGAAGCGGTGAAAATGCAGTCCCCCCGCGAAAAGGGAAGACGACCGCAGCCTCCCGCAGGCGGGAAGCCGGACCGCTGGCTCCCGCTGGCGGTGGCGGGCCGGAGTGATTTCTGCACAGCTCTTGAGGGGTTACCGTTTGCGCGCCTCCGCCATTGTCCCAAACGTAATTCTTGGTATACTAGACCTTACTAAACCCGTCGCCTGCCCGGGCTCACCGGGTCGGGTCGGCGGCGGCAACGCAGACTACAGCGGGAAAGAGGTGCTGGCATGAAGAAGGCGTTAGTGGTTCGCGGCGGTTGGACTGGACACGAACCCGTGCAGACGACGGACCTCTTCATTCCCTTCCTGCGCGAGAAGGGCTTCGAGGTCATCGTCTCGGAGACCTTGCAGAGCTACACCGAAGAAGCGCTGATGCAGTCGCTGACGCTGATCGTGCCCTGCTGGACCATGGGCGAGATCTCGCGGGAACAGAGCGCCGGCCTGCTGGGCGCGGTCAAGAACGGCGTCAACCTCGCCGGCTGGCATGGTGGTATGGGCGACTCCTTCCGCCAAAATACCGAGTACCAGTTCATGGTTGGCGGTCAGTGGGTGGCGCATCCCGGCGGCATCGTCGAGTACGCCGTCAACATCGTTGACCACGACCACCCCATCACCGAGGGGATCAAGGACTTCAAGATGAAGTCTGAGCAGTACTACATGCATGTCGACCCGAGCAACGAGGTGCAGGCCACCACCACCTTCACCGGCGAGTTTGGCGGCACCGCCTGGATCGCGGGCTGTGTCATGCCCGCGGTCTGGACGCGCGCCTACGGCAAGGGCCGCGTGTTCTACACCTCGCTGGGCCACGTGGCCAAGGACTTCGAGGTTCCCGAGGCTCGCCTCATCATGCAGCGCGGCCTGCTCTGGGCCGCCGGCGAACTGGGTTGCTGCTGCTGCTGCACGTGTGCCAAGTAAGACCTCAGGAAGGAGGATCGCGTATGGACAAGATCAAAGTCGGAGTCATCGGTTGCGGCGCCATCAGCCCCGCCTACTTCACCCGTCTACCGCAGTTCGGCATCCTGGAGGTCAAAGCCTGCGCCGACCTGATCTGGGAGCGCACCCAGGCCAGGGCGCAGGAGTTCAAGGTCCCGATGCCCTGTTCGGTCGCGGAGTTGCTGGCGGACCCGGAGATTCGCATCGTGGTCAACCTCACCACGCCGCAGGCGCACCATTCGGTCGCCAAAGCCAGCCTCGAGGCCGGCAAGAATGTCTACGGCGAGAAGCCGTTTACCGTGCTGCGTGACGAGGGCAAGGAACTGCTTGCCCTGGCGGCCGCCAAGGGCCTCCTGGCGTGCGGCGCGCCGGACACGTTCCTCGGCGGCGGCATCCAGACCTGCCGCAAGCTCATCGATGACGGCTGGATCGGCGAGCCCATCGCCTGCGAGGCCTTCATGCTCTGCCGCGGCCACGAATCCTGGCATCCCGATCCCGAGTTCTACTACCAGGTCGGCGGCGGCCCTATGTTCGATATGGGTCCCTACTACCTGACGGCCCTGGTCAACCTGCTCGGCCCCGTCAAGCGCGTCACCGGCTCCGCCCGCATCTCCTTCCCGGAACGCCTCATCACCAGCGCCAAAAAGTACGGCCAGCGCGTCACGGTCGAAGTCCCCACCCATGTGACCGGCACCATGGAGTTCCGCAATGGGGCCATTGGCACCATCATCACCAGCTTCGACACCTGGGGACACACGCTGCCGCACCTCGAGATTCACGGTTCTCTGGGCTCACTCCAGGTGCCCAACCCGAACACCTTCGGCGGGCCGGTCAAGATTCGCCTTGGGCATGACCCGGAGAAGCAGTGGCGGGACATCCCGCTGAGCCATGTGTACAGCGACAACTGGCGCGGCGTCGGCGTGGCCGACCTGGCCTACGCCATCGCCAGCGGTCGCCCGCCGCGCGCCAGCGGCGAATTGGCCTACCATGTGCTCGACCTCATGCACGCATTCCACGATGCGGCCGCTTCCGGTCGCCACGTGAAACTGCAAAGCACCTGCCCTCGGCCGGCCATGCTCCCTCTCGGCCTGCGCGAAGGCGAACTGGACTGCTGAGGCAAAGGACAGAGAAAATGACCTGCGACGCCTCAGGCAACTGGGAGAGGGCTGGGCTCGTCCTGGCTCGTGACGAATCTGCCGGAACCTGCCGCGTCGCGGGCGATCCCTGCATCGTCTGGGACGCGGAATTGCCCGGGTGGCGGAGGGTATTGAAGCCCAGCGCCCGAATGTCGTCGGCGAGCTTTTTCATGCCCAAGGGGAACTTGCCGGGGCTGGGCGTCAGGCTGAGGTTGTCGAAATGGCTCACCGGCAGCGTGTCCGAGTTGTCCTGCCAGGACTCGATCGACCAGATCTCCATGCCGAAGGGCTGCAGGTGCTCTTTGCCGATCCTGGCCTCGGCGAGGTTGTCGTCCGCCGTGGCCCGGTCGAAATAGGTGTTCCACGACATCCAGCCGGTCGGCGCCGAAGGGCAGCGCGTGCGGTTGATCGGCTTGTAGTAAGGGACATACCGGCTGCGGTAGTAGTCCTTTTCGTCGGCGAGCGACCAGACGGCGTCGGCAGACTCCTCGATGCGGCCCCGCAGGTTGA
>CAIZKT010000012.1:0-6485 GCA_903933565.1 uncultured Victivallales bacterium
GACCATGCGACCTCGGTGCGAAGGTAGGGTAGATGGCTCGCCCCTACAGGGCTCAAACCCATAACCTTCTATTCCCAGGGCGTTGCCCTGGGCTGGTATGGCAGCGCGCCTTCAGCGCTTCAGACGGACTCTCTTATTGCACAGGTCGACAAATAGGGTAAGCTGCCAGCACTATGACACCCAACCAGACCGATGTCTTTGTAGCGGGCCGGGGCCGCATCCACACGTACCGCATCCCGGCGCTGGTTGCCAGTCCGTCAGGCGCCTTGCTGGTGTTCTGTGAGGCGCGCCGGGAGAGCATTCGCGATGCCAGCCCGACGGATATGGTGCTCAGGCGCAGCCTTGACGGGGGTGCGACCTGGCTACCACTGCAGACGCTGGTGCGTGGAGAAGGCAGCGACGCCGTCATGAACCCCTGCGCCGTGGTGGATCGCGCCTCAGGCTCGATCTGCCTGTGCTGCTGCA
The DNA here is from genome assembly GCA_903933565.1 of uncultured Victivallales bacterium. Classification (GTDB taxonomy): domain Bacteria; phylum Verrucomicrobiota; class Lentisphaeria; order Oligosphaerales; family JAFGRS01; genus CAILUI01. Next base: position 466 of record CAIZKT010000012.1, read on the forward strand.
ACACCAACCGCGCCACCCGCGGCGAGCACCGTCGGCACCTGCTGCTGCGCAGCGGCGACGATGGCCGGACTTGGTCGGCGGCCGCGGACATCGGCGGCCTGATCGCGGGATACGATGACACGTTCGTGCCGGGGCCCGGATGCGGCATTCAGACTACGGCAGGCCGACTGGTCATCCCCGGCTACACCAGCCCGGAGACGATCGATGCGCAGGGGGAGACCGGCTTCCGCTCGCGCGTCCTGTACAGCGACGACCACGGCCAGACCTGGCGCCTGGGCCAACCCGTATCGGCGGACACGAACGAAGCGCAGGTGATCGAGTTGACCGATGGCCGTCTGCTGCTGAACATGCGTCAGGGCACCGGCCAGAGTTGCCGCGCTGTGGCGCTCAGCGCTGACGACGGCGAGTCGTGGGCGCCCGTCACCTGGGACCGGGCGCTCAACGAGTGCCCCTGCCAGGCCAGTATCCTACGCCACAGCAGCGTGGCCAAGGATGGCAAGAGCATCATCCTGTTCGCGAACCCGGACAACACCGGGGCAGGTTACGGTGCGGTCGAGCGCACCCGGATGACGGTCCGCATCAGCTACGACGAGGCGCATACCTGGCCGATCAGGAAGCTGATTCACGCGGGACCGTCCTCGTACTCGGGGCTGGTCCGCCTCGCGAACGGCGACGTGGGTCTGGTCTTCGAAGGTGGCGAGACCCATCGCCGGGAGTGGATTCGCTTCTGCCGTCTGCCTCTCTCCTGGCTGGCCGATGGGCAGGACGACATGGCGCATTGAGCGCACCCGGCAGGGGCACGACAGGCCGCGCGACCGTTCCAAGGCCCCTCACCAGCGGTAGTAGCGGTAGGGGTCATCTCCAGCCAGCGGCGCCTGCACGTAGTAGCTCTTCAGCCAGAGCGCTGGCCGACGCAGGATGGGCTGGCCGAGGATGCCACCGGTCTGGTAGGTGTCGTTGACGAGAACCGCGATCACGTTCTCCCCCGACGCCCGCAACAGGCCCTCCCGGAGGCGGTACTCGCGCGGGAATTGCCAGTAGTCCTTCGGGTTCGTGGCTTTCGTCACTTCCCCCAGGAACTCGCCATTCAGCCAGACCCACGACTCATCGTCGATACCGCCCAGAGAAAGCGTCGCGTCCGCCCCGGCGAACCCCACCGCGGTGGTGAACTTCAGGCGGTACCAGAACCAGCCGTCGTACTTGGCCAGGGCCGGGCGCTGCGCTTCGAAGGTCCCCGGCACCACGATGGCGGGCCAGGCCGACGCCTCGAACTGCGGCTGCCACCACTGCTGCTCGCGGCCGACTTGCTGCGGGTCCTCGATGCCGACCCAGGTGGCGGGCAGGACGGACTCCGACGCGACCGGAACCGCAGCCAGGTTCGCCGCGACCGGGTTGCTGAAGGCAGCGCCCAGGTTGGCCAACAACCGGGCCAAGAGGAATTCGCTCCGCCTCGCCGTGGTGCGCAGGTAGGGTTTCGCTGCCGCGTCAAAGGCCCACGGAGCGGCCTGGCACAGCACGACCAGACCCTGCCCCAACCGGACCACCCGTAAGGCGGGATGGCCCGGCCCCTGCAACGCGCCGATCAACGGCCGGGTACGCCACTGCAACTCGGCCTCGGAGAGTCCCGCAAACACCTCTGGCAGAGTCTCGCCAAGGGGGCGCGCTTCCGCCTTCTGGTCCGTGGCCGCGGGGCCTTCCGGCAGCCACGCGGCCAGCTCCGCGGCATTCAGTCCCAAGCACAGCAACGCGCCGCCCGCCGCCACGGCTTCGAGTGCCCCCTTCGGTGGAACGCTGCCGGGCCCAGCGACCAGCAGCGCGCCGGGGGTAAGGACCTGGTCTGGACCCGGGCCAAACGCTACGCCCAGAGCCGTAAGCACAGCCCGGCCGCGCTCGTCGCCGCAGTACAGCACCGGCCGGGTGACTCGCGACGGCGCGGTTTCGAGGTAAGCCAGCAGGCGGGTCACCACCCGGTCGGCCACGGGCTCCGGCTCGCTGCGGCGCACCACGTCGAGCTGGCAGAACACGATCCTACCGGCCCCCACCGCGGTCTCCAGCAGCGGCGCGTACTGGAGATCGAAACCGCCATCCAACAAGGGCAGCCAATCTCCCCGTGAAGGCTTCTCGATCAGCACCGACGCCACACTGCCCAGCGTGCCGCAACGCCAGACACGAGTATTGCGGAAACCGCACCAACTCCACTGCGGATCGCGTTCTTCCACCGCGGGCACGTCCAAGTACGGCGGCACCGTACCCGCGGAACCCGCCCAGTTCGCAAACTCCGCCTCCGTAAACCCGGCCAGCACCGGGTGGCCGGGCGCACGCCGGAAGAGCTGGCGCAACCCCTGCACGTTGACCCTGAACCCGAGGCGCTGCGTCAGCACCTCGCTATCCTGTGCCAGGACCAGCACCCGGGCGCCAGCGACCGCCCGGGCCAGCACCGGCAGCGCTGCCGCGGCCAGGTCCGGCGACGACAGGGCCCCTTCCCCGACCACGACCACGTCCCCCGGCCGCACCCCGTCGCCCGCGGCCGTGCAGGGCTGATGACGCGCGCCGAGGCGATCGAGGTAGGCCGCGGTCGTGCCCTCGGGATCGAGCAGCCAAACCGGGCGGGCGGGGCCCGTCGGCGCCGCCGTGGGCAGGACGTCAAGACCGAACTCGTCCCGCTGGGTCTGCCCGTCGCCAAAGTCGAACTCGGCCGTCAGCCTGGCCGGTCCAGCGGCGCTCGTCGCCGCGATCGGGACCGCGATCGGGACGAAGGCGCGACCGCCCGGCTCGACGGTCACGCTGCCCTGCCCGGACGCACCCCCGGGAACCGCCAACCGCCAGCGGTACGCACAGGGCCGCGGTTGCCGCGTGTCATTGAGGATAACCAGGCTCTTGAGTAGCGTCTCCCCAGGCAGCACTGTGTGCCGTTTCTCGGTGAAGCGGCGGTCAGAGTCCTCGCTTGGCGCCCCGTCGCGGTGTCCGTCGGTGCGACCACCGATGAAGGCACACAGGGGCATATTCCAGCGCTGGAAGCACTCCCCCAACGCCGTCGGCGCATAGTGTGACTCCTCGCCGCCGTCGTAGATGTACTGGCCGCTGGCGGTGGCAAAGTCAGGCACGATGCCGGGGCGTTGCAGGTTACGGTAACGGTCCACGATTTCGCGGTTCGGCGTCGGCTCCAGGCGCTTCCAGAGGTGCTCCTGGTCCCAGGGCAACATGGCGGAGATGCCCCAGGCCCGGTGCGAGCGCCAGTTGTCCGCGGCGAAGAGAGCCATAACCTGCGTGTGCATGGCATCGTCCTCACGCAGCCGACCAGCCAGAGAGCTCCAGTAGAACGGCTGCCCTTTGGCCCAGAGCTCTTCCTCGTAGTCGAACACTTTGCGCAGCCCTGGGCTGACCTGGTAAGCGGCGCTGCCCAAGTAAGCCGCGGCAAACTCCGGCACCCAGGCACTCTGGAATGCCAGACAACGCCAGATGAACTCCGGGCCGCGGTAACTCGACCAACTCGAAATGTGCGGCAACCCCCATTCGACGAAGAACATCGGCTTGCGCCCCACCGTCCCCCAGTGCGCCAGCCAGTCGCTGCGCTCCTGCTGCGGCGCCCAGTTCAGGTAGATATTCACCGTGTGCAGGTCGCCCAGATTGCCCGACTGGTGGTGATAGATCGGCCGGGTCGGGTCGACGTCGCGCGCCAGGTCGGCCGCGAGCTGGGCCTGCGCCCGCCGCCGCAAGCGACCACGGTCGCCCTTGTAGTCCAGGCTATCGGTCAGCGCGTCGGGACTGTAGATGCCGTCCATCTTCTGCGGGTTCTGATCGCCGTAGTAGCCCGTGGCGTTGTGATTCATGGCGTACATGATGACGCTGGGGTGATTCTGCACGCGGCGGATGATCCACTCGCACTGGGCACGGTAGCGCGCCGCCTGGGCCGGGTCGTCCAACTTCCAGCCGAAGTCCTTGACGTGCGGCAGGGAGATACTCAGCAGCATCCCGGCCTCGTCGCAGGCCTCAAGCAAGCCGTCCACGTAGCCCACCTCGCCCGGCGTAAAATCGTAATTGCCCTGAATCATGAAGTTGAAGCCGTATTGGCGCATCCGCCGCAGCATCTCGCGGGCGCCCGCCCGGCTCGCCTGATCCGCGGCGCCATTGCTGGAGATGTTGTGCAGGGCGCGCAGATGCACGGGCGTCCCGTTCAGCAGGATGTCGCGCCCCACAATGCGGACCTCGCGGAAGCCGAAGCGCACCGGCTCGGCGCGGTCCAGCTCTTTGCCTGCTTCGTCCAGGAGCGTGACCGCCGCGCTCAGCAGCCCCTCCGGCCGGTCCGTATCCCACAGCGGCGCACCCGCCCACGGCGCCACGAAGCCGATGCGCCCGGCCACGACCGCCAGCGGCCCGGAGGCAAAGCGCTGCAGCACCGCGCCGTCCCGGCTGATCTCTGCCGCCAACCGGTAGCGCGCCGACCGCGGCGCCTCCACCCCGACCTCGATGCCCAAACTGCCCTCCTGCACCGACGGCGTCAGCCGGACGTCACGGACCACATCCGCAGTCGGCCCCGAAACTAGGAACACATCCCCCGTAATGCCCTTGAGCTTCACGGTGGCCTTGTTCTTCACCACCCGATCTGGAGCCATAAACACCTGTGCATCAGACTCCAACGGCCGCGCTGTCACCAACACCGCGAGCTCGTGCGTGGCGCCCGGCCGCAGCGCCGCCGTCATCTCCAGGCGGCCCCCGGGAAACCAGACCTCGCCCTGGCGCTGGCCGTCGACGAACACCGCCGCATGAGTCTGAAGCATGGTAAACTCAAGCCACAGGCGCCGGCCGGACCACGCCGCCGGTACGCTCAGTCGGCGTTTCTGCCAGGCCTGGTCAATGCCACTGGACTCGAAGCCCTCGGCGATCCACGGCGACAGATGAACCACCTGCGCCGACTGGCCCGCGCTCCACGACGACCAGGGCCAGATGCCAGGCACCTTGAACCAGCCCCAGCAGTCCCCCGCCGCGGGAATCGCCTGCGCGTCGACGGCCTCCACCACCGGCCGAAAGGCCCACAGGCCATTCAGGCACAGCCGACCCTGCGTGCCCGTGTCCACCTGCCAGGCGTCCGCCGCCGCCCAGGGGTCGCCAACCCCCTCCGGCAACGCCGCATCGGTCTTGGTCAACGCCCGCTCCTTGGTCACCACCAGGCACAGGTCGTCAAACTCGACGCTGCCGCCAGTGCCAAAATTCGCCGGGTTCAGCGACAGATAGACCGCCCCGCGCGGCACGCCGTACTCACGGTCGCAGACGGTCCACTCCGTGCTGCCCACGGCATTGAACACGTTCGGCCAGTTGCCCACCCGCGTGCCGTCGGCGGCGTGGAAACTCATGGCCAGACGCGCATTCTTCCACGAGTCGTCACCCAGCACGACGTCGGTTGACTTCATGCGTAGCGTGAGGCGCAGCATCCACCATTCCGGCTTCAGCTCGACCCGCTGTGCCGACGTCGCACCCGCGCCGCTCAGCCGCAGCCAGTGCTTGCCGGCCGCTTCGGCAATGCTGGCGCCGGAGTTCTTCTGCCAAGACACGGCCCAACCGCCCTTCAACTCCTCGAAACTGCCGTTGGCAATGAGATTGGGCGGGGGAACAGTCGGCGCCTGACCCAAGGCCGCAAAGGAGCAGGCCAGCAGCACGCCCGAGAGTGTCAGAACGCGAAGAGGATACATGGTGAATCTCCCGGCCACCGCCGACGGCGACCCTGACTGCGGGTTGAAGACCAACGGCAACGTAGCCCGCGCCGCCAGGCTTGCCAGGACAGCAAGCTGGAGCGACGCGCCACTTGAGCCGTCGGCCGAAGGCCAGGGTTTAGCCCGGATTACACCGTGGGGGCTGAATCGGTCGGAAATCGGCAGCGCTAGGCACGATCCCCACCCGATAATCCGGTCAAAGAGTGGTGCGAAAAAGCGACCTGTGCAATAAGGATGGGCCGAGGTATTCAGCCCCAAAGGGGCGCTTGATACCAGCCTAGGGCAACGCCCTGGGTACCCGTTTACACCACA
>CAIZKT010000013.1:0-5329 GCA_903933565.1 uncultured Victivallales bacterium
CTGGGCCCTGGGTCGCCTGGGGCCCGCCGCGGCGGCAGCGGTGCCGGCGTTGGTGAAGACCCTCACCGAGGACAAGCACGCCAATGCTCGCCGGGAGGCGGCCTGCACCCTCGGTATCATCGGCCCACCTGCCGCCTCCGCGACCCCCGCGCTCACGGCGGCCCTGGGTGATAAGAATGGCTTCGTCCGAGTGGCGGTCGCGGCGGCGCTGTGGCAGGTGGCCCAGGACCCGCGCGGCATCCCCCTGCTGATCGAGGCCTTGGAGGATCCGGCGATCGTGGGGACGCGGATTGCGGCCGACACCCTGGCCGAGCTTGGCGCGGCCTCTCAGCCGGCCCTGCCGGCGCTGCGGCGCGCGTTGCAGAATCCCGCCGCCTGCGCCCAGGTGGCGGCGGCCCGGGCGCTGTGGCGGCTGGCCCGCGACGCACAAGGCGTGCCACAGCTCATCGCGGCGCTCAAGGATGAGTCGCCCGAGGTCCGCCAGGACGCCGAGGCCGCTTTGCGCCTGATCCAACAGGAGTCCCAGCCCGCTCCCGCGTCCATTGCCGCCGCGCTGCAGGAAGCCTCCGCCACGGCCGCTGCCACGGTTGCCGCCAGCGCCAAGGGCCAGCCGCTGGTCTTCGAGACCGAGGACTGGACCGGTCCCGCCGCTGCCATCGTCAAGGACAAGGACACCCCCGACAAGTGGAAGCTCGCCAGCGCCGACGCGCGCTGGACGCACAACACGGTCCTGGTTTCGCCGATCATCCGGCAGGACCGGGCTACGCCGGAAGAGGGCGCGCCGGTGCTGCATACCCACATCACCGGCATCCCGAACGGCAGTTACGACGTCAACGTGGCGCACAGCCGACCCCTGGAGGTGTCCCACGACGCCGGCCAGACCTGGAGCAAGTTGGACGATGGCGATACGGCCGTCGGCAAAGCCGTGGTCAGCGACGGCACCTACGATCTCTGGGTCGATGACCGCTACGCCGCGCCGGCCTCCATTGGCGGGTCGTACTACGACACCGTGAGCTTCACGCCGGTGGGCCAGCGCCTCTCTGGGCCGGTCGCGGGCTGGGCGAAAGAGCGAGTCGCCGATCACCTCGACCGCGGTCTGACCGCGCTGCGGACTCCGCCCCCCGACTCGGCCGCGGCCCCCCGCGTCTACCTGAGCTGGCGCCTGCTGCCAGACGACCCGCCAGGCGTGGCCTTTGATGTCCTGCGCCAGGATGCCACGGGCGCGCCTCAGAAGCTCAACCCGGCGCCCATCACCCGCACCACGGACTTTGTCGACGCCAGCGCGCCCCCGGACGCCGAGTGCCGGTACACGGTTGTGCTTGCCGGCCAGGCCAAGGACCGCGTTCGCTCGCCCGCTGCCGTGGTGCCCGCCGGACTGCCGCCGAGGCCCTACACCAGCATCAAACTGCAGGGCGACTACGCGGTCCAGAAGCTGGGTCTCGGCGACCTCGATGGCGATGGCCGCCTGGATGTCGTCATCAAGCAGCCCGACGAGAACATCGACCCCTACTACACCTACTGGTACCGCAGTCCGGCGACGCACAAACTCGAGGCGTACCGCGCCGACGGCACCTTCCTGTGGCGCTACGACCTGGGCTGGGGCATCGAGCTGGGCGTCTGGTTCTCGCCCTTCATCGTCTACGACCTCGACGGCGACGGTCGTGCCGAAGTCATCTGCAAGGCCTCCGAGGGCGACCCGCGTAATGCTGAGGGCAAGGTGGTGGCAGGTCCCGAGTACGTCGTGGTCCTCGACGGCGCCACGGGCCAGGTACGCTGTCGGGCAGACTGGCCCAGCCGTGACGGCTTCACCGGCGAATCGGCTCACAACCTGGCGGCGCGCAACCAGCTCGGCATCGCCTACCTCGATGGCAAGACGCCCTGCCTGCTGGTGGAACGCGGCACCTACAGCCTGCAGAAGATCGCGGCGTTCCAGCTCCGCGAAAACCGCCTGGAGACGCTGTGGACCTGGGACAATGGCCCGGATGGCAGACTCTACTACGCTCAGGGCGCCCATAGTCTCCATGCCGCCGACGTCGACAGCGACGGCCGCGATGAGGTGATCGTGGGTTCGTCCGTGCTCGATGACAACGGCGTGCCGCTTTGGTCCACCGGTTTCGGGCATCCGGATTGCTGCTTCGCAGGCGACCTTGACCCCCTGCGCCCCGGCCTGGAGATCTTCTACAACATCGAACCCGGCCGCAAAGAGAACGGCTTCTGCCTGGTCGAGGCGGCCACCGGCAAGGTGATTTGGGGGCTCAAGGAGCAGAGCTACCACATGGGCAATGGCATGACGGCGGACATCGACCCGGCGCACCCCGGCAGCGAGTGTTGGGCGGCCGAGGACCCGAAGAGCGGGGCTTTCAAGGGCGCCGCGCCGCGCTGGCTCTACTCGGCGCAGGGGGAGTTGCTGGCGCAGGGCGACCAGGTGCCGCCTTTTGGGCTGGCTGCGGCGTACTGGGATGGCGACCCGCAACGCGAGATCATCCGCGGCGGGCAGGTGCGTGATTACCAGGGCGGGGTGCATTTCACCGGGGTTTCCGGGACGGTGATGGCCGTCGCCGATCTGACCGGCGACTGGCGCGAGGAGATCGTCACGGCGCTGCCCGGCGAACTGCGGTTCTACCAGACCACCGTGCCGGCCGTCTGGCGGGAAGTGACCCTCTGGGCCGACCCCATCTACCGGCTGGATGTCGCCGGCGTGTCGAGCGGCTACTCCGGCATCCCCTCAACCCGCTTCTGCCTGGCCGATGCGCACGCTAGCGCCAGCCTGGTCGGCCCCCCCGATGGCCTGACGCCCAACGCGGAGAACGCCTGCGCCGTGCTGGTGACGGCCCCACTCAAGGAGGACCTGGCTGGCACGCTCACCTTCAGCGCCAGCAACGCCGCGGTCGTAGCCCCGGCGCCCGTTCCGGTCAAGGTCGCCGCGGGGAAGACCGAGCGCATCGCCTTTGCCCTGCGCCTGGCGGCGGCGCCCTCGCCGGTGGCCGCGCAGCCCATGGTTACGGTCTCGGCGGTGCTCACGCTCGACAGCGGCGAGGCGCTGACCGCAAGCGCCGCGATGCCGGTGCAGGATCTCCCACTGTCCACGGCGCTGCTGGCGCAGGCCGAAGACTTTACCGAGCAGTCTGGTGGCGAGGTGCGCATTCGCACCGATAAGGCGGGGGCGTCGGGCAAGGCGTTCTCGCACTGGGACAACCAGGGTCACCGGCTGTCCTGGCGTCTCGAGGTACCCACCGCCGGAGCGTACCACCTCGTCATCCGGTACGCTTGCGGCAGCGAGTCACTCCGCGGGCTGCTCGTCGACGGGAAGCCGCTGCCCGGCGCGGCGCAGGTCGTCTTCCCGCCCAGCGGCGGTCTCGGGGGCAGCGTCGGCGACTGGGCGCACCTGGCCGTGCGCGGCAAAGACGGCCAGCCCGCGGTGCTTACGCTGGCATCCGGCGCCCACACAATCACGATGGAGAATGTGAACGGCCGCGCACTGAACCTGGACTACCTCGCGCTGCTGCCGACGCCGTGAGGGCGACGGCCGACCGCGGCTCAGCCGTAGAGCTGCTTCATGAGGTCATCGTCGGCGCCACGCCGACGGCGGCGCGCGGGTTCGGCCGCGCTGGGGGCCGCACCGGGGGCCGCGCCGGACATCGCCGGGCCGCTAGGACCGCGCATGGCCGGACCACTCGGGCCACCGGACATCGCCGGGCCGCTCGGGCCGGCGCCGGGAACGCCAACCACCCGCCGCCGACGGCGCGGATCGTCACCGGCATCGAAAAAACCACTCAGCGAATCGTTCTTACGTCTGTCACTCGGCATCGGCGACCTCCAGGCTATGCCCTCGCAAACACTCGTGGTCTTAGCGCGCCCGGCCAACCGACAAGGGCCGCCGCAACGCATTGGGTGCATAATATCCGCCGTTTGTGTGGACATTCCAGACGAAGTCGAAGTAGGCCAGGTAGTCGTCGGTCACCGCCTCGATGCTATAGAGCCGCAGCGCTCGCTCGCGGATGGCCGTCGGCGGGAGTAGCGGCGCCAGCCGAACGGCTTCGACGAACTCGGCCTGGGTCCGACAGCGGAAGCCGGAAACGCCCGTCTCGACCGTTTCCGTAAAGGCGCCCCAGTCGGTGGTGACCGCCGGCACGCCGCACATCTGCGCCTCGACCGCGACATAGCCGAAGGGCTCGACGTAGAGGGTCGGCATGAGCACCACCCGAGCTCGGGCAATAAGCTCCGTCTTGGCGGCCCCCGAGTAGCCCGTATGAACCGCCTTGAGGGGCAGTCCAGCCTGCTCGCAGACCGCCCGGGCTATGGCCAGGCCCTTGTCGGGCGCCTCGCGCCCAAGAAAAAGCGCGTAGTCCTCACGAACTGGGCTGATCCCGTACTCGGCCGGATCGACAAAGTGCGGAATCACGGTATCGAACCACTTGTTCTCCTGGATCTGTGCCGCCGCGCTGGCGTAGAGCACATGCTGCTGAGCGTACGAGGGAAACACCCGGTACTGCGCCCAGCAGTGATTATAGCCAACCATGGCCTCGATCACCGGCCACGGGCTCGCGTCGATGTCCATCTGCGCGGCGCCATATAGAGAGAGGACGACCTGCGGCGTCTGGCGTGGATCAACCTGCGCCGCAAAGGCCGCTTGCAGGCGCTTGCTGTACTCGCGGTGCCAGGCGTTGCGAAACTGCCAGCGGCGCCGAGTGCGCCCTAGAGACACGACCGTGCCGCCCGCCGGGACCGTCGAGCCTTCCATGCCGTAATAGGTGTACGGCACACCGGCCCGCGAGAGCAACAGACACAGGTTATGGGCGTTGAAGACCTGGGCGTCGGCTGGCGCCGCCACCACATCCAGCGGCAAGGTCGGGTGCCCGAAGACATGCACATGCGCCATCTGAGTTTTGGCGGATCCTGCTGACATGCCCATACCGTAACGCCTGAGAAGCCGTGAAGACATCGGGGACGGCCACGGAATCAACCCCTCGGTGTGTCTGGGACAGGTTGCCACACCCAGGGCGGTTTCTTCTTTCGGGCGGTGAGCGCCTTGGAGCCGACGGTCCGTACCGGCCCCGCCGGGGCTCCGTAGGGGTTTGCTTGTAGGAGACTTGCAGCACCCTCGTATGATGCCAGACGTTTCCCATTCCGCCCTTCGTCCGCTGCGGCAGACGAAGGGCTTTGGAGGGCGCCGCTGCGTCGGCGCCGCGGCGGCCACGCAGGGCCGCCCTCCAGGCGATCCGGCGCGTCCCGGCCGGATCGGAATGGGACCCGCGTCGGCACGTCTCATTCCGCTAGGTTCGGCACCAGCCGGGGGCTCGGCTGAACCCTGAACCCTGTTTTTCTCTCC
>CAIZKT010000014.1:0-1967 GCA_903933565.1 uncultured Victivallales bacterium
ACCCTACGGGCACAACCCGGACGGCAGTACTGGGTCCTCATCGCCTGTGCCACCACCTACGACGGCAAGCCCGAGACCGCCGCGCGGCTGCGTCTCGAGGCGACCGCCAGGGCGGACAAGGCCGGGCTCCTGGGCGCTCATCTGGAATGGTGGAAGGGATTCTGGCAGTCGTCCTACCTCGATCTCTACGGCAAGGACGCCGAGTACCTGATGCGCCTGTGGTACACCACGCTGTATTCCTATGCGTCTGTAGCCAACGATAGGGTGCTGCCCAAGTTCAACGGCGGTCCGGGCCTGGTCTATCGCGACGATCGGCATTGGGGGTCGGACTACTGGTGGCAGAACACCCGCGAGCTGATCTGGCCGATGTTCGCTGCCAACCATCTCCGCTTCGCCCGCGAGCATCTGGACTTCTACGACCGCACGTTCATGGACTACAAGCGTCAGACCGCCGCTCAGGGCAAGGTCGGCATCCGCGTCTGGGAGGGCGCCAGGCCCCTCAAGCCCGGCACCGTGTCGCCGCCCAAGACGGTGTCCGCCTTTGACCAGGCCGCCCTCGCCGCCGCCCAGGCCAACCTCACCATGGAACAAGCCAAGTCAGGCTACAACGCGCGCAGCATGGCCCAGGTGGCGGAGTTGGTGCAGCTCATGTTCGACGACGTCGCCTTCACCGGTGATGCCGATTACCTGAAGACCGTAGCCGCACCCTGGCTGAAGGAAGCCGTCCTGTTCTACCTGAGCTACCTCAAGCTCGAAGGCGACGGCCTCTACCACATGACCCCCTCCGATGCCCTGGAGATGTGGTGGGAGGTCAAGGACCCCATGACGGATATGTGCGCGGTCCGATACTGCTTCTGGCAGGCGCTCAATCATGGCGCCGATTTCGGCTACGAGCCAGCGCTGTTGGCGACGCTCCGGGAGCGGCTAAGCAAGCTGGCGCCGCTGCCGACCGGGCGCTGGAAGCGGCGTCCGGCGACCCAGGACGAGGTCCCGCCGGGGCGACCATCATACGTCGGCCAGATGGTCGGCGAGATCGAGCGCACCGAGGCGCAATATGCCGCCGCCGGTGACTTCCTCGCCGACCGCTGCGTCTACAACGCCGAGCAGCCTGAGCTGTACGTCATCTACCCATTCTCGCTGGCCGACGCCAACTCCCCAGCGGACGACTGCGAGCGCGCCGTGAACACCTTCAAGGCCAGGCAGAACCCGAACACCTACGGCTGGTCCCAAGACGGCATCCAGGCCGCCCGGCTGCGGCTGCCCAACACCATCGACGTGATCATGGACCACGCCCGGCGCCATCAGCGCTACCCGTACGGTGGCTGGGTCAACGCGGCGGTGCCCTTGCGCGGCTCGAAGCTGAACCTGAGCGATGTGCCCTACTTCGATACCGCCGGCGTCAATATGACCGCCCTGCAGGAAGCGTTGCTGCAGTCGCATGTGCTCAGCACCCCCGCCAAGACTGATCCCCAGGCCGGCGGTCCGCTCGTGCTGCTGCCTGCCGTGCGTCGGGACTGGGCCGGCCGCTTCCGCTTGCGCGCCCGTGGCGGCTTCCTGGTTACGGCCGTGTTCCAGCCCAACCGCGTCATCGTGCGCCTGACCATCGAATCCGAGCGCGGTGGGGCGCTGACCTTCGCCAATCCGTTCCCGCGTTGCCGCGTCGCCGGCGCCGGCCAGGGCGTCCTCACCAGCGCCGAGCGCCTGGTCGCCCTGCCGACGCAGGCCGGCGGAACCTACGACGTCAGCGCCGAATGAGCGTTCAGCGCTTGACCGTCCGGGCCCGGCCCGTAACGTAGACTGGAGCGCTTTGCCACGGCGGCGCGACTGGCGCGGTTCAAGCGCCGTCAACGCGAGTTTGGCCACGTGCTTCTCGACCTGCAACTGGCCAGTCCGGCGGCGGTGCAGGCTCGCAATTCCGTCGTCTCGGCGCAGTGCACCGTACGGGTTCTGGAACTGGAGGGGGACCG
>CAIZKT010000015.1:0-2021 GCA_903933565.1 uncultured Victivallales bacterium
GCAGAACTGGGCGTTCTTGCTTGTGGCCGTCCACACCGGCGCCCGAGGTGACGAGTTGACGGGCGGCCACTTCGAGCTGTGCGACGTCAGCGACATCCCCATCGAGATTGAAATTGGGATCGAATTGACGGGGGGGACTCGGACACTTGTCTCTCGACCCACCACGGCGGGCAGGCCCTCGACCCTCTGCGGTTCTCAGACAAGCGAACCCCTACGGAGCTGAATTGCGCCCGCTCGAGCCCCCTTGCGAAACGGCGCGGGGCGGCTAGCTTTCCGGTCGGGCGTTGGCCTGCTCCGGCCCAGCGGCCCTGAGCCGCCACGGCAGGCCGGGTGTCAGCGGCGGCCGACCCGACCGACGCGGGGAGACTTTGACGGTGAAGGCAGCGCACGACACAACCCCGCCAGAGCCCACCGCCGCGCTGGTCTTGATCGAGTACCCCGAGTTTCGCGATTTCACCAGCCTCCGGGCGCGACACCTGCTTCGTATTGCCGCCGGTTGCCTGCCGCTGCGTCCGGAGCAGTGTGAGCTGACCCGGCCCTGGCTCGGGCAGATCCTCGCCGAGGCCAGCCAGCTTGAAGAGCTTCTCGATTCCTATGGCGCGCGCACCAACAGCAAGTGGTATGTGTTCCGCGTCCGTATCGCGGCGCTGAAGAACTTCTCCCAGGTCGGCTACGAACTGCTGCATGTGGCCCATGCGGCGCACGGCTACCATCTACAGGGGCTGGCGCCGACCTTCGAGACGGAGACGGCGGCGGCGATCTCGTACCTGTCCGCCCTGCTCCTGAGCAGCCTCAAGGCCTGGTATGCGGAAGCGCAGGCGCTGGGGCTGCAGGTTCCCGCCGCTGGCCTGGGCCCGGAAGGCTTCGCCGAGCGCCTGCCGCCCGGCATGCTGCCGCGGGATCGGTCATGGGCGCACCAGGAGACCGGCAAGGCCCGCGTGGTGACCCTCGCCACCCAGTTTCTGCACGGCACCGAGCGGGCCAGTTTCCTGCGCATCGTGTCTCGAGCCAAGCCCGAAGACTACGCTTCGCTGGTCGGCAACCCCGTGAGTGAGGAGAGTTTGCGCGGGCTGGAAGTGTGCTTCCACAACCTGCAGTCCCTCTACGATACCTACGTCAGCGACAGCAGTACCGAGACGCTGGACACGCAGTTGCCGGCGCTGCGCGGTCACATCAGCGCGGTGCTGCACCTGCTGCGCATCGGCACGATCTTTGTACACTTCTACGAACGGCATATCCTGCCGTACCGCCAGTCGCTGTTCAGCGCGCAGGAGTTCCCCTACGGCCATAGCGACTTTCTCAAGCTGATCATGAACTACTCTCTGGGCAACAGCTACCGCTTCCTGCAGATGGCGCGCAATATCTGCCGCGAGATGCTGCGCCGGTATGCCGAGATCGACAGCATCGAGGTGCCGGTGCCCAGGTTCCACGGGTTTCACGTTCGTCCGAGCACCTTGGTGGCCGTCATTGTGGCTCACTATGGCTCGGATGTCACCATGGAATGTGGCGGGATGACCTACAATGCCGGGGTGGCGATGGACTTCTTCCGTGCCAACGAGTGGATCAACCGCCAAAAGCGGGAGCGGGTCTACGAGCAGGTTGCCGCGCTGTCCCTAGCCGAGATCGAGAGGGAGTTTTCTGACCGGAAGCAGGCCGTCCGCGAGGTGCTCATCCGCCTGGCCGAGCGCCAAGTCATCGTGATCCACGGGCATCCGTTGCCGCTGGATAGTGTCAGCGAGCGCCGCGATATCCCCTTCGACGAGGCGCTGCGCACCACGATCGCCGCCCTTTTGGCGGAGCGGAAGATCAACATTGAAAGCGACATTCTGGTGCGTCTGACCGGCGACCGGCGCGTTCTGGCGGACATCCGCATCCTGGCCGAGCATGGGTATGGCGAGGACGATTCAGGCAACAACGTGCCGCTGCCCCCGGAACTGGGCTACCTGCGCCACTGCCGCAACCTCTGAGCCCGGGAGACCCAGGGACGGCGCGCCGATCCGTCGGCCGTGGTCAGCAGGTCA
>CAIZKT010000016.1:0-2115 GCA_903933565.1 uncultured Victivallales bacterium
CCAGGACTGGATCTGGGACAAGATCATCTACGCCAATCCCATCAAAGCCAACGATACCCTGCGGGAACTCGATCAGTACCGGGCCCTGGTGACCTACGATAACGAGGAAGAGATCAAGAAGATCAAGAAGCACGCGCCGCACACCGGGCTCGCCCTGCGCCTCAAAGTCCCCAATACCGGCGCCATGGTCGAACTCTCCTCCAAGTGCGGCGCGGCACCCGGGGAGGCGGTGGATCTGATCCTCGCGGCGCACCAGGCGGGCCTGGTGGTCGAGGGCCTGAGCTTCCACGTCGGCAGCCAGACTACCAACTTTGATAACTTTGTGCAGGCCATCAACTTAGCCGCCAGCGTGTTCGAAGAGGCCAAGGCCCGCGGCTACACGAAGATGAACCTGCTGGACATCGGCGGCGGCTTCCCCGCCCCCTACGACGCCAGCGTGAAGCCCTTCAGCGAACTGGCTCGGAAGATCAACGCCGAGCTGGATCGGCTCTTTCCTAAGGACATCGAGATCCTGGCCGAGCCCGGGCGCTTTATGGTCGCTACGGCGGCGACCGCCATCGCTAAGATCATCGGCAAGGCGGTGCGCGATGGCAAGCTCTGCTACTACGTCGATGACGGGGTCTATAACACCTTCTCTGGCATTATTTTCGATCACTGCCACTACCACATGGAGTCGTTCAAGAAGGGGCCTCGGCAGATTTGCACCGTCTTCGGCCCAACCTGCGACGCTCTGGACGTGATCTCGATGTCCGAGGAACTCCCTGCCGACCTGGAGCGCGGAGACCTGCTTTTCAGTCGCAACATCGGCGCCTACAGCGTCGCTTCGGCTACCCACTTCAACGGCTTCCCGCCAGCCAAGGTCGTACACATTAACCTATAGAGGGTCGGGGGCGGGAACGCCGCCATCACCGGCACGGCAACCGCGGTTCTCATTCTGGTATGTCTGGCCCCAGCCGGGGGCCCTGCTGAACCCTGACCCTGAGTAGTCACTACCATGGCTGATCTGACCGTCAATCTGGCGGGACTGACTCTACGCAACCCGGTCATTGCCGCCTCGGGTGCGTTTGGGTATGTGCAGGAGTACGCCGATCTGGTGCCCATCGAACGCTTGGGCGGGGTCACCGTCAAAGGGGTTTCGCCGTTCCCCTCGCACGGCAACCGCACGCCCCGTACGGCCGAGGTGTTCGGCGGCATGCTCAATGCCATCGGCCTGCAGAACCCGGGGATTGACGCCTTCATCGATAAGCCCCAATATCTCCCTTATCTGCGGACGCTGCCGACCGCCGTGATCGTGAACATCTGGGGGCGCACGCTGGCGGACTACGTCGAAGTGGCCCGTCGGCTCGAGGCGGAGAGAACCGGCATCGCGGCGCTCGAGATCAACATTTCCTGCCCGAACATCAAGGAGGGCGGCATCGCCTTCGGGACGGATCTCGCGATGGCCGCCCGGGTGGTCGCCGCGGTCAGGGCGGTCACGACGCTGCCCCTGGTCACCAAGCTCAGTCCGAACGTGACCCGCATCGGCGATTTCGCCCGTGCGGTGGTCGACGCAGGGTCCGATGTGATATCGCTGATCAACACCCTGCCCGCCATGGCCATCGACATCGAGTCGCGCCGGCCCCGCCTGGCCAACGTCACCGGTGGCCTCAGCGGACCGGGCATCAAACCCATCGCCGTACGCCTGGTGTATGAGGCGCGCAAGGCCGTTGCGGTGCCCATCATCGGCATGGGGGGTATCACCTGCGCGGCCGACGCCATCGAGTTCATGCTGGCCGGGGCGAATGCGGTGGCCGTCGGGACCGCCATCTTCAGCGACCCGGGCTGCCTGGTGCGGATCGTCGACGGCATCCAGGAGTACCTCGACCGGCATGGGATCCGCAGGGTTTCCGAACTGGTCGGCGCCGTCATCGTCTGAGCCGCGGGAACTCAGCAGACCCCTGCTGCCAGCGGCGTTGAGGCATGACCCTTGCCGAACGCGGGCGCTCTTGGGGGAGACTTCCGGCGGGACGTGTCGCGAATGCCAGACGCCGCGGAGCGCTGAAAGCGCGGCCATTCCTCAGCCCAGGGCAGCGCCCTGGGAATGGATTCCAAATCGAGATTGAGCCCTGCCGGGGC
>CAIZKT010000017.1:0-2525 GCA_903933565.1 uncultured Victivallales bacterium
ATCGGCGATCAGGTTCTGCTCCACCTTCACGTGCTCGAGGCTCACGAGGCGGTTCATCTCGAGGAACTGCCCGCCGTAGCTCACGTTGCGGCGGACGAGGTTGTCCTTGGGGAGCTGCCGCTCCAGGATACGGTCGTCGCCCAGAGCGAAGTCCGCGGCCAGGCGCTGCAGCACCGGGTAGCGCGTGCTGTAGGGCGGCTGGTCGTAGTTGACCGCCTTCAGGTTCTCCACCATCGGCCAAGGCCCCTTTTCCTTGAAGTACTGGGGGTCCTCCCAGACGTAGAACTGGATGGCCGGGGTGCACTTGATGAACACGTTGTTCTCGATGACGCAGCCCCGCCCGCTGTCGGAGAAGAACGCCCGCGGCACGTCGTAGAACACATTGCCGTAGACCTGTACGCCGCCGCAGGGCAGGTCAAGGTAGATGGTCATGTGGCCGACGCTGACCCGGTCCGGCGAACGGATGTGGTGGAAGTAGTTGTAGCGGAAGATCTCGCCCATGTTGGTCCAGTCCATGGCCGTGTAGATGACCCCGACATCGCCGGTCTCCAGGCCGGTACGGGTGAACTCGCAGTACTCGACCACGTGGTCGTTCCCGCCGTAGCAGATGGCCGCGTGCGGGGCGTCGTGGATGTAGCAGTGCGACACGCGCTGGCCGACCCCACCGAGCTGTACCCCCGGACGGTAGGTCCTGAACACGCGGGCGAAGTCGTGCAGGTGGCAGTTCTCGGCGTAATGGCGGGAGGGCGTGAGGGTCTTGCGGTCGCCGCCGTTCAGCGAGATACCCGTCGAGCCCACCTCGTAGATGTCGCAACTGCGCACGCCGTTGTCGGTGCCGCCGTCGATACTGATGGCGGTGTCGCCGACGTTCAGGACCGTGCAGCCGGCGACCTCGTTGTGCGCGCCGCCGGTGATCGCCACCGCCGTGGAGCGGGCGCACTCGAACCTCAGCCCCCGCAGCCTGACGTACTGCGTCTCGCTCAGGGAGATCAGAGGGGTCTTGAGTTCCGGGAAGGTGACGTCTGCCGTGGCGATGGGCGCGGGCGGCCAGAGGTAGAGCTTGCCCGTCTGGCGGTCGAGGTACCACTCGCCGGGCTGGTCCAGTTCCTCGAGTACGTTCAGGAAGCAGTAGCGCTGGCGCTTGTGGAAGCCGTAGGCGGGCCACGGCGGCGCCGGCCAGATCTCCTTCTTCGCTGTGTCGAGCCGATCCAGGCGCTGGTACTCGTCCTGGTAATCTTCCCACCAATAGCCGTGCATCCAGATGTCGTCCGTCGGCTGCCAGCGTGCGGGGCGGTCACCGTCGTAGACGAAGCGGCCATAGTGCTTGCCGATGGGGATGCCGTCGCGCTCCACCGGGTTCGGTCCACGGTGCATACCAGGGTACTTGAGTTCACCCTCCTGGGGTACGTCCGCGATCCGCAACCAGCCGTCGTTCGGGTAACGGGCCAAGGTCATGTACTTGCCGTTGCAGAACACCTGCTCGCGGGTGGGGCTCTTGGGATCGAACGGCGGGAAGGTGGTGACTCCGTGTGCCTTGAGATCGACTTCCAGGACCTGGCCGCGTGCCGCCGGGTCTAGCCGCGCCACGACCTGCGGGTCGCTGACCGGTTGCCAGGCGGTCAGGCGGACGCCGCCGAGTATCCGCACGGTCTCGCCCGGCAGCGCCTGCCAGGTGACCGGGGCCTTCTCGGTGCCGGCGTCGGCCGCCGTCAGTTGGAGGGTCTCGGTCAGGCGGTAGAGGCCGCCGCGGAGACTGACGGTGACCGGCTCGGTGGGCTGCGCCTGACGGAGTTGGCGCAGCGCCTCCCGGGCCCGAGCGAGGGTGGCAAAGGGAGCGTCCCGAGTGCCGGGGTTCCCGTCGTTGCCGTCGGGGGCGACAAACCGCTCGGTGGCCCCGAGAACGGTAACGGCAGTCAACAGCGCCCCGAACAAGACCACAGCCGCTCTTGGTTCCATGGCACAACCTCTCCTCAAGATCTCGTTTTCGCGCCCACGCCTCATGGCCGTTCTCCCTTGATGTAGTCGAACCTCTTGACTGCCGCGAGGACGTCGTCGGGGAGCCGGTAATCCCAGCCTGGATAGCCATTCATCAGATCGAACGCAAGAGTAACCGAAGCGGTTCTGATCACGTACCCGTGGTTGTACATCGACCAGACTCTCATGCCCGTGGCCACGGGCTCTCTCATCTCGGCGCAGGCGGCCTCCAGACAGTCACGGTAGAACGCCTTCACCGCAGGATCCGTGCGAGCCGCGTCGTCGGACAGTATGCCATCCAGAGCCAGGACCGCGCCTCTGCGCTCATTCCAATGCCCGCTTGACGGAGGGTTGGCTCTCAAGCTGGCCTGCACCTCTGCCAGGATGTCCTTGGTGCTCGACCCAGCCTTGCCGACGACGGCCAGCGGGACCGCAGTGCCGGGCGTGGCGCCCGGCTGCGCCGCACACGTCAGCGCGCCGGCCAGACACGAGAGAACCCCAAGCGTTCGTATCCTCATCCGCCACACTCCTTCGGTGCGGGTACTCAAGCA
>CAIZKT010000018.1:0-10435 GCA_903933565.1 uncultured Victivallales bacterium
CGCGACGCTTGAAACGCCACGGCGCCGCGGAACGTGGTTCAACCGTCGCGACGCGACGGATACGCATACGGGCACCCGTGGGTTGCACCGCCACCGTGGGTTGCACCGCCACCGTGGGTTGAAACCCACGGCTACCATCGGATGTCGCTACGCGACGCGAATCGTGGGGACGGGGAACCGCCACCGTGGGTTGCACCGCCACCGTGGGTTGCACCGCCACCGTGGGTTGCACCGCCACCGTGGGTTGAAACCCACGGCTACCGTCGGATGTCGCTACGCGACGCGAATCGGGGGGACGGGGGGAACCGCCTACGCGACGCGAATCGTGGGGGCGGGGGTAACCGCCTCAATCGAGCACATAGCGCTCATCGTATTCGATCTCGTGTTTGCGCAGGAAGGCGAGGTACTCGTCCTTGAATGTCCGCGCCCGGTGATGCTCGCGTTGGTTCTGGATGTAGGCAATGGTGTCCGGGATCTGCGACTTGCCGAGGGTAAACGCGCCGTAGCCGTCCTGCCAGGCAAAGGTCCGCAACTCGGGGAAGGTATCGTGAACCCATTTCGATGCACCGCCCTTGATCAACTGGACGGCCTTGCTCACGGCCAGCGAGGGGGGCAAACCAAGCAAGAGATGGACGTGGTCTTCCACGCCGTTGATGCACAACGGCCTCATGTCGTTATCACGAGCGATGCCACCCAGGTAGGCCCAGAGACGCGGCTCCACGGCGGGAGCAATCAGCGCTTCACGGTGCTTGGTGCTGAAGACGACGTGGTAATGGAGACTGGTGTAGGTGTTGGCCATGGCGATAGCTCAGGTCGTCGCGCCGCGACGCAATCTGTGGGGGTTGGAACGCCCGATCCGTGGGTTCAAACCCACGGATATCCGGTTCGCGGACCGTCTCTTTGGTCGCGTAGCGACGCCGTGATGGTAGCCGTGGGTTTCAACCCACGGTAGGGAATGTCCGTTGTATCCCGCGTCGCGGCGCGACGCTTGAAACGCCACGGCGCCGCGGAACGTGGTTCAACCGTCGCGACGCGACGGATCGTGTGACATGCACGGGCACCCGTGGGTTGAAACCCACGGCTACCATCGGATGTCGCTACGCGACGTGAATCGCGGGGGCTGGAAAACGCCCGATCCGTGGGTTGAAACCCACGGGCATCTACGTTGGGGGGTGTTGTGGTCATCCCTGCCCTGGCATGACCGGGATGGGCACGGCGGTTTCCTGGCGTTCGGCGACCTGTTGCGCCACCAGCGCGGCCAGGGAGCAGTGTAGGGTCTCGGCGGTTGTGCGCAGGCCTGGGGTGCCCTCGGTGAGCAGGCCGACAAAGTCCTGGAAGGGGTGTTGGGTGCCGCTGCGGAGAGCGGCCGCGGGGATGAGCCTTTCCGGCGCGCCGGCGGGGCGCAGGCGCAGGCCCGTGGTCTCATCGACGACGGCGTCGCCGGCGGTGCCGACGATGACGCAGCGCCAGGCCGTGGGATGGCCGGCCGGAACCAGGTAGTCGACGTGGCCAAAGACCGTGGCGCCGCCGTCGAGCTGGTAGTAGGCCTCGCCGAAGGTCTCGAAGCGGGGCTCCTGGGGCAGCCCGACACAGGCGCAGGTGGCCGCCAGCACGCGGGCGAAGCGTCGCCCGGTGATCCAGTGTACGAAGTCCAGGCCGTGGCCGCTCAGGTCGTTGAGAATACCGCCGTGCTGGCCCGGCGCGTAGTACCAGCGTGGCCGCCATTCATAGCCGAGTCCATGCGGCCCGGCAAAGGTACAACTCACGATGGTGCCAATCTCGCCCTGCTGCAAGGGTGCGGCGGCCTGGAACCAGTGCTGCCGCAGGCTGAAGTCCACCGCGACCTCGAGGCGCTGCGCCGCGGCCAGAGCCTCAATGCGCTCCAGCTCCGCGATCCGGGTGCAGAGAGGCTTGTCGCAGAACACGTGCTTGCCGGCCGCGAGGGCGTCACCGACCACGACGCCTCGCCCGGCGAACGCCTCGCACACCACCAACGCCTCGAACTCGACGGATTCCAGCAGTTCCCGATGCGAGGCGTAGCGTACGGGCCGCGCAAACGCCTGTTCGTAGGCGCCGCGCTGGGCCGGATCATCATCCGCCAAGGCCACGACGCTGACCCGTGGGTCCTGTAGGGCCAGTTGCAGTACCGTCTTGACGTGCCCGTGCTTCAAACCGGCAACGGCGATGCGGAGCGGCATGGAGGTCCCTTTCCC
Source organism: uncultured Victivallales bacterium (assembly GCA_903933565.1). Classification (GTDB taxonomy): domain Bacteria; phylum Verrucomicrobiota; class Lentisphaeria; order Oligosphaerales; family JAFGRS01; genus CAILUI01. The sequence goes on from CAIZKT010000018.1 coordinate 2,214, forward strand.
TACGGCGTCGCGGCCGCCGTCGGCAGTTCGACATGCTCGGTGCTGACGGCGCAGTTACGCTCGTCGAAGAGGTTCAGGTAGTAGACGGTTACGCCATCGGGCAACTCGGCGGTCACCTTGCCGGCGGGGTCGAGGGTAGCGGGGAGGGCTTCCCAGAGTCGGTCCTGCCACTTTCCGGCGGCGCGGGTGACATTCAATTCGGCTTTGACGACCGGGCGTTGGCTCACGAAGGTGGCCCAGGCCTGGCGGCCCTCCTGGCCCTGGCCCGTGATGCGTGGCAGCGCCTCGCCGCCCTGCAGGATGCTGTCGGCAAAGGTGAAGATTTCCTTGGGGCCTTCGCCGGCATCGCCATGACCGTGCGGCATGCGCAAGCGGACGCAGAGGGTACGCGGTCCGGTGGGCAAGCGGTAGGATTTCTGCACGGCATTGAGGGTGTAGGCGAAGTCGTTGCTGCCGGTCACCCAGAGGAACGGCATGGCCGCGTCCTTGAGGTACACGGAGGGGTCCCACCAGCGCAGCCAACGCGCGGCCCCGTCCTTGCCCAAGGCCTGGACGTTGCTGGCGAAGCCGTGCTCGTCGGTGAAGCCGCAGCCGTAGACCGGGATGGCGCAGCGGAAGCGGGGGTCGACCCCGGCGATGATGCTGGTCAGGTAACCGCCCCAGGAGATGCCGGTCAGGCCGATGCGCTCGGGGTCGACCTCGGGCAGCGAGCGCAGCAGCGAGTGGCCGAGGATGGCGGCGCTGACGGCGTGGTAGGTCCACTGGTCTTCGCGCGGCTCGTTGATCTGGTCCCAGCCGCCCCAGCCCGGGGGTCCGCCGAAGTCGTGCCGGGGGCGGTTGCCATGGTCGCCGCCGGGGAGGCAGCCGCAGGTATCCATGGCGATGGCGGCATAGCCGCGCGCGGTCCAGCGCCGCACCCACGAGTCGAAGGCGGTGCCGCCGCCGCCATGCACCAACACCATGGCGGGAAGGCGTTGGCCCTCCTTGTGCTCGGGGATACCGATCCAGGCGAAGACGCGGGTGGGTTGGCCTTGGTAGGGCACGCTCGCGTAGAACAGCGCCTTGACCCCCTCTCCCGCAAAGCCCTCGGCCGGGAAGGTTGCTGGTGGCTTGGACAGTGCGGCGAGGTCCCACATGGGGCCGACGGGCTCTGCCGGAGGCGGTGGGGGCGGGGCTTTGGCCTTGGCGTCGGCCAGGGCGCGTTGTTCTGGGGTAGCGGTGTTCATCAGCAGTTCCAGGTTACGGGTGAGCCCGGCCGGAATATCCAGTTGCAGCACCTGGTGCTGAGTGGCCCACGGCCCCCAGACCCGCGTCAGGTTACGAAATCCAAGGCTGCGGCCTTCGCAGAACCAGGTCGACTCGGCCCACGGCCGGCTGAGCGGAGCTTTGGCAACATAGCCTTTCTCGCCGATCACGGCCTTGACGCCCGGCGCCATCACGATGACGTAGAGTAGGGTTTTCGAGGTGCGGTTGGTCACGCTCCAGGTGGCTTTGTCCGCCGTGAAGGCGTAGGTGACCTCCGCCTTCGCGCTGGTCCCGACCCAGGTTCCCGGCGCGGTTTCCCTGACCTCGTCGAGCTTGAGCAGGCCGTCCTGGTAACAGTAGCCCCCGCGCGGAATCGTTTCCGGCACCGCGGCAAAGAACTCGATGCCGTCGACCCGCAGGCTCTCGCAGCAGCCGTCGCGGCCGACCACGGCCTCGTAGGCGGCGCCGCGGAAGCGCCCCGCCTTGCCCGCCTCCGTCGGCGTGACCCCCTCCGCGCCCGCGCCAGAGTAACTCAGGGCAAAGCCGACCAGAGCCAGAATCGTGCGGAGGCGCAACATGATCATCTCTCCTTGTTCCTGAACCCCCGTCGGCTTCAGGCCAGTTCGCCGATGGTGTCATTGCGTTCGGGGAGGGGGGCATTTTCCCACTGGCCCGGCTGGAGTTTGCCGAGGTCCCATTGGCCGATGGCCCAGCGGACGAGGCGGAGGGTCGGCAGGCCGACGGCGGCGGTCATGCGGCGGATCTGGCGGTTGCGGCCCTCCGTCAGAGTGATCGAGAGCCAGGCGGTGGGGATCAGCCGCCGGAAGCGGATCGGCGGCGTCCGCTCCCAGATCTGCGGCGGGCTGATGAGCGCGACACTGGCCGGCTTGGTCATGCCATCCTTCAACCTGACCCCCTTGGCCAGACGTTGCACGGCGGCGGCATCCGGGGTGCCTTCCACCTGCACCCAGTAGGTCTTGGGCAGCTTGTGGTCGGGGTCGGAGATGCGGTGTTGCAGCCAGCCGAGGTCGGTGAGTAAGAGCAGGCCCTCGCTGTCCTGATCCAGCCGACCGGCCGGATAGACTCGCGGTATCTTGAGGTAATTGGCCAGGGTTGGACGGCCCTGCGGATCGCTGAACTGGCAGAGCACGTCAAAGGGCTTGTTGAACAGGATCAGCCTTGGCATGGGCCGCTGCACTCCGCTGGCGTTGGTGGCCGTTATCTTGAAGCACTGGGGGCGTCAGGGCTGCCGGCAAGGGTTGCGGCAGCGCCGACCGATTGCAGGCGCCGGATACGGAGGTTGCGGTAGCGCACCGCGGCGCCGTGGTCCTGGAAGCCGATATGCCCTTCGCGTTTGAAGTCCCGGAGGGCGGTCTTGAACTTATTCTTGGCGCCGTCGGGGTTTTGGGCAGGAGTGGTCCAGGATTCGAGATCGGCCTGGACGATGGGCTGGTCATTGAGCACGATAACGACCAGGCTGCCCTTGACGCCGAGGGTGACGTGGTTCCAGCCGGGCCGGGCCGCCTGGGCGGCGGGCGCCAGCAGATCGTAGAGCGCCCCGACGCCATGGATGCCGGCGGTTTCGGCTTTGTCCACCTGCATCTCAAGGCCCGTCTGGACCGGGTCTTTCGGATTGTCGGTGCGGAAGAACAGGCCGCTGTTGCCGGTGGTGTCGTACTCGAGGTCCAGCACAAAATTGCCGAAGCGCTCGCGGGTCCAGATGTCGCCACCCTGACCGCGCAGAGCCAGGCACTCGTCCTCGATGCGCCAACTGGCCGCCGGCGGCTGTCCGCCGGCGTTCTGCCAGGCCGCGAGATCACGCATGTTGAAGAGCACCCGCCAGGCGCCGTCCTCTTCGAGCACGAGCTCGCGCGCCATCGCTTCGAAGTTCCGGACGCAGGCGGCGATGTCTTCGGTGTTCTTCTCCCAGTTGTACTCGTACTCGGCCGAGAACACCCCCCGGAAGCCCTGCTGCCGGAGCCGCCGCAGCAGCGCCGGGATGTCGCCCTTGCCGGTGCCCCAGGGCACATCGTGGGCGCCTTTGCCCATTTCGTTGAGGTCCTTGAAGTGGAATGTGATGATGCGCCACTGCAAGAGGTTGATGGCGTCCATGGGGGTCACTCCCGAACGCATCCAGTGGCCGGTGTCGGCGCAGGCCCCGAGGCGCGGGCTGAGGCCCTGGCAGGCCGCGAGGACCGTCTGCGGGTTCCAGTAGCGCGAGGGCTCGGGGTGGTTGTGGAGGGCGAGGTTGATGCCGTACTCCTGGCAGAGTTTGTCGAGTTCGGGCAAGGCCGCGGGCTCAGCCTCGGCGCAGAGGGTCTCGATGCCCAGGGTCCGAGCCCAGTCGAAGAGCTTGCGTCGGCCGGGGTTATCGCCGGGGATGCCGGTCACGCCGAAGTTGGCCACGCGGATGTCAGCCGCCTTGAGTTTTGCCTGCACCGCCGCCAGCGCCGCCGCCGGCATGCTGGGGTCCGTCTTCCAGTCGGCATGCTCGCTATCCACCCGCTGGCCAGGGAACATCTCGAGGACCTTCACTCCCATCAGCGCGGCCCGCTCGACGCTTTCGAAGAAGGTGGCTTTGTTGAAGCTCCAGCACTGGATGCTCATCTGCCAGCCGAGCTGTGCGGCCGTGGGGGCGCCGGAAGCCAGCTTCGGCGGCGCGAGCGGAAGCGCGGCCGGGGCTGGGGCGGGGGCCGCGGGGGCTGGGGCGGGAACGGCCGGAGCGGGGGCGGCACCCGCGGTGCCGACGGCGGTCCAGTCCCCGCCGACCTCGAGGATGAGACCGTCGAGGGGCGTCCCGTCAGCGGCGCGGAAGCGGGCACTGCCCATCCAGTCCCCGCCGCCCTGGGTGACCTTCAGCAGCAGCCGGTTGGGTCCCTTCAGGAGTTTGACCGGGATCGCATCCTCGCACCAGACGAAGGGCCGTGGGACGTTCTTATCATGCACGACCGCAGCGTTCAGCCAGACTTTGATGCCGTCGTCGCTGCCCACGGCCAGGACCGCGTCGACGGCGGCGGTTGTCTGCACCAGACAGCGCATGTAGGCACAGCGGTTGTTGCCGCGGAACTCGCGGTTGAGGTCCAGACGGCCATCGGCTTCGGCGGCGATCCGGCGCCAGGTCGCTTTGGCGGGGTCGGTCTCGGGCGGAAAGGCGATGGGATGCAGCTCGCCGAGGCCTTTGTCGTTGTCGGTGTAGGGGCCGGAGATCTCCCAGGTGATCACGCAACCCGCGTACTTGGCCACCTCCGACAGCGTCTCCTTGGCCCGCTGCGTGAGCTTCTCGTCCTTGATTGCGGCCAGGACCTTACGGAGGGCGCTGGCGCTGTCGTCGCCACCGCTGTCTTTGGCGATTTGGATGATGCCGTTAGCGGCCTCGGCCTGCAGGTCGGCGTCCTGGAGGTAGGGGAGCAGCAGGGCGAAAGCGCTTCGGTCCTTGAGGCGGCCGATGCCGGTCAGCACCAGGCGACGCTCATCGACGCGGCGCGCCAGCTTCATGGCCTCCTGGTATTGCGGCAGCAGCGCGGCCGCGGGCTGATCGGCCGCTCCCAGCAGCCGCAGGTAGCCACGGAAGGCGAGGACGTAGGGCAGCTCCTCCTTGGCGTTCCTCACAATGTCCAGGAGCGCCGACATGGCCGTCGCGTCGGGCCAGTCGACGAGGGCGCGGACCGCGGCCTGACGCACGGCCGGATCGGGGTTGGCCACTTCCTTGACCGCGGCCTTGAGGGCGGTCTCTCCGCCGCTGGCTGGCGCCGCGGCCAGGAGGACGATCTGGTGCGCTGCGTCCGCCTTGCCGAGTGCGGCGGCCAGCAGGGGCCCGGTCAGCTCGGGCTTGGCCACCCGCCGACTGGCGGCCGCGAAGGCGGCCGCGCCAGCCTTCTGCTCCTTGGCCTCGGCGCTGCTGAGGACCGCCTCAAGCAGCCGTGGCAGGTGCTCCGCGGCGGTGAGGGTCTCGAGGGCCCGCCAGGTCGCCAGGCGCACTTCGGCGGCGGGGTCAGTCAGGAAGGCGAAAGCCGCGGTGGCCTGCGCCAGGTCCAGGCGGCGAGCCAGCAGCCCGAGCAACGCCACGCGCACCGGTGGCGGGGCGGCCGGCGCCAGTTCGAGCAGGCGAGCGCCCACCCCAGCCGCCGACAGCCCGGCGAGGGCATCCGCGGCCGCAGCGGGCACGCCCTCCCGCGGGTCGCCCAGCAGCGCCACCAGCTCGGGGAGGGCCTCGGCGCCGCCGATGGCCCCCAGCGCGAGTATCGCGGCCTGGCGGGTGGCGGTGTCCGTGGCCGTGATCTGGGAGCGCACCGCCGGTAGGGCGCCGCTCGCCTTGAGCTCGGCCAGGACGAGGAGCAGCCCTGGTCGGCGCTCCACCGGCGTGGTCTCGAGCCTGGTAGCGAGCTTGGCGGCGCTACGCTCGGCAGGCAGACGGCGCAACGTCAACCCGGCACTCTGGCGCACCCGGTCGCGGTCGCTGAGCATGCCCGCCAGGACCGCGTCGACGGCGGTGTCGGTGGCGGCCTGAGCGTAGATCTCCATGACGGCGGCCTGGAGGTGAGCCTCTTCGGGGCGGCTGGCGGCGTAGGCGGCGGCCTGCGTGACCGCCGCCTCGGCCTGGCCAACGGCCACCTGCCGGACCAGGAACTCGAGGTAGGCCTCGTCGGCCTGGGCGCGGTTGTAGCGGGAGGCATCGCGAGTGGCTGCAAGCAGCACCTGGGCCGCCCGCGCATCCCCGCTGGCGCCCAAGGCCCGCAGGGCCGCCAGGCGCAGCTCGCGCTGCGGCGAAACGGCATCCTGCAGCAGGGCCGGCACCGACGCCGCGTCGCGCAGCACGCCCAGCGCCTGCACCAGCGTCAGGCGCACGCTGCCCTCGCTCCCGGCCAACGCCGTACGCAGCAGGGATGCGGCGGCTTCCCCGCCCACGCCCACGGCCACTCGGCAGGCCGGGTCGCAGAGCTCGGGGTCGCGCAGAAGCGCCGCCAGACCCGGCAGACTGGCGGCATCCGCGCTGAATTGCATCTGCTCGAGCACGAAGGACTTGATGGACTTCGGCCGGTCGGCGGCAAGGACTTTGGCGTACGCCGCCAGCAGGTTCGCCCGTAGTTCGGGTGTGGCTCCGGCGCGCATACTCAGGCCGTGCAAGACCATGCGCGCCTCGGTATCGTCTGCCCCGGGGCGTTTCTCCGGCTCGACCAGGCGATCGCACCAGGCCCCCAACTCGGCCGCGGAGGCGCTGGCCAGTTTCGTCACAGCGGCGCGGACGGGCTCCTCGGGGAACTGAGCCGCCAGGCGCGGACCCAGCAGGAAGCCTGTGGCCAGGAAGAAGAAGGCAAGGCGTGTCATAATTTCACCCACCTGACTCTCTGATCACTCGTTTCAGCCCAACGGCAGTGTCCACGGCGCCCGCAGCGGCGGCGCCGCCAGGCGGTTCGCCTGCTCGTCGCCGACAAATTCACGCTTAACCGGGTCGAAGCGCAGCTTGCGGCCCAGACGAATCGAGATGGCCGCCAGGTGCAGCAGGTCCGCCGAGCGTGTCGCCTGCTGCACATTGGGTTTGAAGCCGTGAGCGTCCTGCCGGGTGCGCACGGCGTGCTCCCAGGACTGCAAGTCGGGCAGGTCCGGGTAGCGCTTTAATTCCTCGGCCAGAGAGGCGGGTTCGAGGGTGCCATTGCGCCAGAGTTTGCCGTTGGGTCCTTCGATCCAGGCCTTGCCCGCGCTGGTCTTTTCGCCCCACTCCCAGCTCTCGATGGTCAGCGTGGTGCTGTCCGCATAGGTCAAGAGGACCGTCTGCCAGAGGCCGCACGCATCCGGGTGTTGCGGCGGCGCGACCGACTCCACCGATATCGGCAGCGTGTCGTCCTTGCCGAGGGCGTACTGCATCGGATCGATGTGGTGCTGGCCCATGTCGCCAAAACCGCCCTCGTCGTAGTCCCAGTAGCCGCGGAAACTGCCGTGGACCCGGTGTGGATGGTAGGGCTTGGCCGGCGCGGGTCCCAGCCACATGTTGTAGTCGAGTTCCGGGGGAACGGACTGGACCTCGAGATTGGGTTTGCCGCTCCACTGCCGAATCTTGAAGCCGGTTGGGCAGTTGCTCGGGTTGAGGTAGGCCCTGAGGGGGGTGCCAAGGATGCCGCTGGCGACGACCTTGCGGGCGAAGTGCCCGATCTGTCGGCCCCAGGTGTTGACCTGGTAGACGGTGCCGTAACGCTCGATGACGCGCACCAGCGCCCGGCTTTCGGCGAGGGTATGGGTCGCCGGCTTCTCCGAGTAGACGTCCTTCCCCGCCTGGGCCGCGGCCATCGCGATCAGCGCGTGCCAGTGCGGCGGAGTCGGGATATGCACCGTGTCGATATCGTCGCGCTCGAGGACCTCGCGCCAATCGCTGTAGGCGGTTACCTGCCCACCCGCCTTCTTGACCGCGTTGGCCAGGCGGCCCCGGTCCACGTCGCAGACTGCCAGGGTCTGCGGATAGGCCGTGACGTGTCCACCCATACCCATGCCGCCGGTGCCGATAACGGCGCGGGTGATGAGGTTGCTGGGCGCCTCCGCACCGCCGAACACCAGTCGGCTGGGAACGATCTGAAAAGCAGCGCCGGCCAGGGTGGCCCGACCAAGGAACTGCCGGCGACTGAGACCTGAGGATGAGTTCATCGGGGCTCCCTGTTCCGCGGACCGCCGGAGGGCGCAGCGAGCGCACCCGTGGACGTGCGGCCCGCGGCCGTTCTCGTTTGACCCACTCACGATGGCGCAAGATACCCCCTGCCAGGTGACGCCGCCAGCGCCGAAGTTACGGCGGCTGCACCCCGAACTGACCCTTACCAGCATGTACAATGTCCTGGAGACGCTGCGGGCGGCGGCGGCGGGGGCCGATGCGTCTCCTGGCGGCCGCGGCGGGGGGCGGTCTAACACCGAGTCCCAGCGCCAGCGGGACTCTTTGGACTGCCTGCGGCTTGACGCAGCATTTCTCCACGGCCCTGAGCCCGCGGGGCCATGGC
>CAIZKT010000019.1:0-9665 GCA_903933565.1 uncultured Victivallales bacterium
CCGCGGCGGACGAGGGGCGGAATGGGAAGCGCTTTGGGTCATACGAGGTTGCTGCAAGTCTCCTACAAGCAAACCCCTACGGAGCTGACTTGCGCCCGGCTCTTGCAGAACCCCGCGTCTGGCCCTGGAGCCCGCGATGCCAGCGCCCGTTCCGGGCGGGTTCGCGGTGCCCGCCGTCTGCAAGACCCCCATGTACGGCGGAAGCCCCGGCAGTGCCGGTGCGGACCGCCGGCTCCAGGCGAGAGGCTGGTGAGCCGAGGGTTCTGCAAGAGCCTCGATTGCAATCCTGCCGTCCTTCAGCGTGATGAACGAGCCTTCGCCGTTGCGGGGATTGTTCGGACCGTGATCGATCCTATCAACATAACTCTTGTCGGTTTTCATCAACATCTGCTCCTGTTTGGGTAGATACCCATTTCGCCTGCTTGGCAACTGGGCCAGACCCTGGCCCGGCCACGCAGTCTTGGAGTCCGTATTGCGCAACCATCGCGCCGACCCGCCGCCGTTTCTCGGCCGGCGGCAGATCGGTGCGGCGGAGCATCCGGTGCATGTCGTGCTCGAAGGCGCGCATGCGCACCGCGGCCTCGGGCAGACGGTCGAGACAGGTTGGCGGGATCTTGATGATCCCTTCCGCGTTCGCATGAATGACGTCGCCGGGGCGGATGGTGACACCCCCCATCTCAACCGGCTCGCCGGGGTCCTGGAAACGCAGGGCGCAATGGTGGGCGATGGTGCCCTGGCAATAGGCCGCGAACGGCGTGGACAGCAGTCCGTTCACGTCGCGCACCCGGCCGTTGGTCACCAAGCCGACACAACCGGCGGCGTGAAGGGTCTTGGCCATGCCATCGCCGATCACGCACTCGTGGTCGGGGCGCGCGCCCACCGTCTGGACCACCCAGACGATGGGGATCCCGGCCGCCGTCATTTCCTCCAACTGCCGCCAGTACGCCTTGGTGTCGGCGCGGTTGCCGGGTGTGCTGGAGTCCAGGGTGCAGGTCAGCGCCACGCCCACGGTCGGCCCCAGCGTCGGCGTCACCGACTGGATGGCGCCGGCCAGGTGCGCGGTGTCGAATTCGCGCAGCTTCTCCAGAGTCGAACGCGGGATGCTGGTTTTCATTCTTGCGTCTCTCCCTATTCGTCATTTGCGCGTACCCGTACCCGGTCACGTTGTCATGAGTGCCTGCTGACGGCGGCCGCCCGCCCCAACTCCAGGAAGCGCCGCACCCGTGCTAGGGGCGTCGCGGGGGTGATGGGGCTGGCGGTGCTGAGGATGAAACCGCGGGCGGCGCGGCCGGCCGCGACCTGGCGGCGGATCTCGGCGTCGAGGGCGGCGTCCGTGCCGTCCTGCAGCACCGCCACGGGGTCGATGTTGCTGAAGAGGGTCATGCGGTCGCCGATGCGGCGGGTGATCTCGGCGGTGTCGTTGACGAAGCCCTTCATGCTCGCCTCGGGGAGCAGGCCGTCGGCGCCGGTGGACGCGATCAGCTCGAGCCGGTCCATGATGCCGCCGAAGTAGATCAGGATCGCCTTGTGTTTCAGGCGATGGATCTCGTCGACCATCGCCTTCATGTAGGGCAGGCTGAAGCGCTCGTACATGGCTGGCGAGATCATGTCGCGGGTGGCGCAGGCATCGTCGATGTAGATGGCGTCGCCCCCCGCAACGGCGTAGCGGCGGATGATCTCGAGGTTCTGCGCCAGGATCCTCTCGCAGAGGCACTCGACCAGTTCCGGCTCCTCGACCAGCATGGGGAACACGTTGGTCAGACCGACGTGGCTGCTGCAGGAGTAGATCGTGCCGATCACCCCGCCTGAGACGATGAACTCGTCCCGGCCGAAACGCCGCACGACAGCGTCGAGGTAGTCGTTCGCTCCGACGGCGAGCTGCTCCGCGGCGGGAGTGACGGTGACGCGGGCCTCGACGTCGGCGCGGCTGAATACGTACCGGGTCTCATTGGCGTGGTAATCTGTGGCGTGGCCGCTGCCGGTCCGGATGTCCAGTTGTAGCCACTCATCGGTCTTGCGGTCATGTCGGCAGGCGTGGCCGTCCTTCTCGACGAACTCCTGCCGCGCCCGCCAGGTACGGGGTGATGCACCGTGCGGCTGCAGGAACTCGAATGGCGCCTTCTCCTGCATCTGTGCGAAGACCGCAACGTGCTCGTCGGGCGATGCCGCCAGCCACTGGTGCCGGCGCCAGGCGGGCAGGCCGGTGAGTTCGCTGAAATGGTCGAGCTGGTAGAGGAAGTTGTACAGCGAGGTGACCGGGCAGCGGTCGACCGGCTTGCCTTCCAGAGCGGCGTGGATGCGTTCTTTGTTGGTCATCGTCTTGCTCCATCGGCAGTCCCGCACCGTCACGCTACTCCGTCTCCCCAAACTGGAGCGCATACAGCCTGGCCGAGCGCATGACGAAGCGCAGGCGCACGGGCCGGCCGACCAGGGCGGATACGTTCGGGCCCCGCTTCCACCAGACTTCCTGGGCGGTGCCATTGCGGTCGACCGAGACGGCTTCTGCCAGCGTGTATCCCGGCAGCGGGGCGCCGTCGGCATCCTGCAGCTCCACCCAGATCTCGCCCAGGCCTCCACAGTCGGCGTTCAACGCCAGACGGTTGCCGGAGAAGATGACTGGGGGCGTCAGGATCTCGCCGCCCTCGGGGCCGGCGTCGGCCGACACGAACCCATCCAACCGCTGCACGGCGCGAAAGAGGGTGTCGCCATGGTAGATACCCCTGGCTTTGGCTGCCGCGTCACCGACATGGGTGCGAGGCGTCCCCACATAGTACTGGTACACTTCGTCTCCCCGGCGGATCATCCCGACGGCCATCAGGACAAGACCGCGGTCGAGGTCGCCATCCTTGCCCCGGCTGTCGCGGACAAGGCCCGGCTTGAGGTAGGCATAAGGTGCCGTTCGCGCATAAGTCATTCTGGATGATTATATTAATGTAATAAATAGACGTTATATGTAGGCTTAGACGATACTTTTATGGCAGGAAATGCTTGCCAAGCAGCGTAGGACTTGGCTGGGGCGGCGTTCGAGGCGCCGGGGCTTGGGGGGCACATCGGGTGCCTCGGGCCGCGCGGCTCACTTCTGTTTGCGGATGAACTGGCGCAGGGCCTTGTCTACCGCGACGCGGTCGAGGGTGTAGGTCTCGACCCGGTTCTCCCGATAGGGTCCGGTGCCGTTCACACATAAATAGTTTTAGATAAGTATGTTAGTGTAATCAAGAACCATTAATGATGGGCTTAGACGATACTTTTGTGGCAGGAAATAGTAGCCAAGCAGAGCAGGCCTTGGCCGCGGCGGCGTTTGAGGCGCGGGGGCTTGGGGGGGCGCATCGGGTGCCTCGGGCCGCGTCGGCTCACTTCTGTTGGCGGATGAACTGGCGCAGGGCCTTGTCCACCGCGACGCGGTCGATGGTGTAGGTCTCGACCCGGTTCTCGCGGTAGTACCAGAGATAGGCCTTGGGGGGAAGGTAATCGAGTCTGGGCGGAGGCGGACGTTCTCCTAGGTTCGCCGTAAAGAGGACTAGGCCAAGGTTCGCATCCCAGCAGTTTGCACGCGGCAGAACGGTGTCAAGCGGCGGGCACGCGTATGCGATGCTTTGGCTCTCGTCCGTGACAGTGTACGGCTGGTCCTCTCTCCAGAACAGAAGCCACAGTCCTCCATTCCATCGACGGGCCTCGAGGCCAATCGCTCCGGCCGGCTTCTGCGTGACGGCCAGGTCGTTTCCAGCCAGGAACAGATCCTCCCTGTGTTGTGAGATCAGGGGCGCAAGTTGGCGGTCGTAGAGGGAGGGGGCGGGGCCGCCGACCCGATGCTTCCGGTAGACTTCATCCACGGACGCCAGTTCCGCGGAGCCCCCGCCCTTGGGGAGTCGGAAGCCGAGCCGGTAGTAGTACCGCGTGGCTGAGCGTGTTTGGTCCCCTGAGCCGATCACGATGTATCTGTAGCGGACCTGCCTGCCCACGACGATGAAGAGCGTACCGTTCTCGAAGAACTTCATGGAATCAGAGAGATTCTCCACGCGCTCGGGCCATGCATAGCCAGCGCAGCCTGACAGGCACAGCAAAGCGAGAGCAAGCATGGAGTGTATCCAGGGTCGGGGAAGTGCCTTCATGCCTTCACGCCTCCTTCAGTACTCGAGTCCCATCACCCCTTCGATAACCGCATGCGGGTCTCCAGGCCAACCAGCGGCACCCAGAGCACCCCAACCATTCGCCCCGTTCTCCACCTCGTGCTCCTCCGGGTGCAGCATGCCTTTCTGCTGTTCAGGATCAAAGAGGTCGCGGAACCGCTCTGCCTCCTTGATGAAATCATAGCTGCGGAGAAGCGGGTGATCGCAGTCCTTCTTGAGGGTCTGTGCCCGAACCATCAGTCTGGCGATCATGAAGCCATTCTGCTGCCTTGGCGCGTTCGGGCGCAGGGCGCAGAGCGTCTGGTATACGTCTCCAACGTATCTCTCGTAGAGGTCCAGGTGCCGACCGATCGCGTCGGGTTCGCTGCCCCCTCTGCCTCGCGTCACCACGGTTGCGCCGTGGCCGATGCCGTTGGGGAAGCAGACCTCCTTGTGCCCCCAGATCGGTACTTGCTCTCCGAAGCGCTCGCCGCCGAAGGTCCTCTCCTCTGTTGTATAACCCGTCACGTAGTCAACCGTCCGCGAGTGACTGTAGGCATCTCCAAGCACGTGCAGTAGGACCCCCGTCTCGGCAGTGCTCCGTTCGTTCGCCGGGTCGAGTGCGGCTCGGAGGTCGTCACGCAAGGGCACGGCATCGGCCCCGCTGAGGCAATGGAGTCGGCTCTGAACCTGGGCGCCCCTCTTGTTCTCGCCGTACCGGAGGCCCACCCCAACGGCAACCGCTGAGCCATAGTTCCCGAGGCCTTTGCTGCTCAGCGCGTGAATCGCCTCGTACTTGCCGATCTCATCGGGGGCCTGGGAGTAGGCGGCCAGTTGCAGGGCTTCGCCGAACTCCCAGCCGGCAGCCTGGGCCACGTACAGGACGGTGTAGTAGTGTCCGCCCTCGGCCCACAGCCCCAGCGGATCTATTTGGTTGATGGGGTCGTTTTGGCAGTAGGCGTAGAGGTTGGGGCCGGCCTGTTCCTGGAGAGGGTCGCGACAGAGCCAGCGGCCGAGGTCGGGGGTGTAGTAGCGGTAGCCGAAGTAGAGCAGGCCAGTGTCGCTGTCGAGGTATCTGGAGCTGAAGCCGAAGGGGCAGAGGGGTTCGGCCTGGGCCGGAAGGGGTCCGGCGTCGGCGCGGCTGCGGCTGAGGACACGTCCGAAGGGCTCGTATTCGACGGTTTCGAGCACGGGGTTCCGGGGGTCGGTCGGGTTGGCATCGACCAGGACCGCGATGCTGCCGTTGGCATCGGCGACGGCGAAGCGGCTCGCCGGCCGGGCCTTGGTCGCGCCTTGGGCTTTGGGGAGAGCGCCGGGCACATTCCAGGCGCTGAACGCGACCAGGCCGCCGACGCCCTGGGCGGCGCCGCCGTCGGGCTGACCGGTGCGCAAGCCCTCGAGGTCAAGCCCCCAGAGGTAGCTTCTTTGAAGGCTGAAGGCTGAGGGCTGCAGGCTGAACTCGGCGAGGAGGGTCCAGCCATCGTAGACGAAGACGGTTTCGGAGAAGAGGACCCAGGAACCGGCAGCGCCTGAAGGCGGGACAACGAACCTGAAAACGCGCTTTGCGGTGCGGCGGCCCTGGGCGTCGTAGGTGAAGGTGAGTTTGGGGGTCTGGGCGGTGGGGACTGTGGGCGTGAGGCTGAGCAGGCGGTCGTCGAGGTCCCACTGGTAGAGGCGCAGGCTGTCGGCGGCCAGGCTGCCCTGATCGGCGGCGGTCAGGAGCTCGGTGGCGGCGGGTACGCTGATGTTGGTGGCCGCCTCGGCGATGAGGTCGAGGCCTTTGGCGGTGTCCCAACGTGCGGCGCGGAGGGTGAGCGCAAGGGTGACCGGGCCGCTGCGGTTGTCGACGGGCAGGCGCAGGTGGAAGGCGGCCCCGTCGCGCCCGGCGACGGTGCCGTTGACGGTGACGGTGGCCGCGGGGTCGGCCCAACCGGAGACGTAGACCGCACCAGGGGTGCTGCGGACGCTGTATTGGTTGAGATCGTTGGCGGTATAGCGCTCTTCGCCCACGGTCGTGACGGGATCGATCCTGCCAGCCGTCTTGCGGTTGCCGATCGTGTCGTGATCGTAGGCGAAGTCGCGCCCGGCCAGGACGGCGCCGCTGGCGGGGTTGAGGCAGACGGCGGTGCGGAGCTGGCCCAGCGGGTCGTAGGCGTACTCCCAGCGGCAGGTGACCGGGGCGGTGGCGGCCGGATCGGCCAGGAGGAGGTCGACCGCGGTGCGGCGGCCGTCGGCGTCGAGGGTATAGGACCAGGAGGCGACGGGCTCCGCGGCGCCGGGGGTCTGGGCCAGGATGCCGACGAGGCGGTTCTCGGTGTCCCAGTCGCGTTCGAGGCGGAGTCGTTCGACGCCCGCCGCGGTGTAGACGGTGCGCTCGACCAGGTTCGAGTCGGCGAGGTACTGGTAGTGGGCGCTGGTGTAGCCATCGCTGACGCTGGCCAGGCGGCCGGCGGGGTCGTAGGCGCGGGTCCAGGTCAGCAGCTCGGAGCCGTTGAGGCTGAGGGTGAGGGCGGTACGGCGCCCGGCGCGGTCGTAGGTGGAGAGCAGCACGCCGCCGGGGAGCTGGGGCAGAGTCTCGGAGACGATGCGGCCATCGCGGTTCCAGGTGAGGTCGCGGCTGCCGCTGGCATCGGTGACCTGCACGGGGCGGCCGCTGCGGTCGCGCGCGACGGTCACACCGGCGGAGCCGTCGGAGTGGGCGATGCCGAGCACCTCGCCGGCGGCGTTGCGGGTGAAGCTGGTGGTGACCGCGGTGGTGGGCAGGCCACGGACGAGGCGCAGCAGGCGGCCGGCGGCGCTGTAGCCGTACGCCTCGACGGGGTTGCCGGCGAGGCGGCGCTCGCTGAGGCGGCCGCTGTAGTCATCGAAGCGCCACTCGGTGAGCGCCTCGCCGTCGCCATCGAGGCCATCCCGGTAGGTCCGCTGGCCGGTGCGCAGGCCGCGCGGATCGTACTGGTAACGGCGCGGCGGGGTATCGGCGCCGCTGGCGCAGTTGAGGCGGCCGGTGGGGTCGTAGTCGTAGAGCACCTCGCCACCGCCGCGCTGCCGGACGAGGGTGGTACGGCCCCTGGGATCGTAGTCGGCCTCCTCGGCGGTTTTCGAGTCCGAGCGGGTGCGGCGGGTGACCTGGCCGGCGGCATCGAGTTCGACGGCGGTGACCACGCCGGTGCGGCCATTGCGGGTACGTACCAGGCGGCGCAGGGCGTCGTACTCGTAGGCCTCGGAGATGATCTCCGCGCCGTCGGCAGCGAGGCTCTTCGCCTGGCGCAGCAGGGCCTGGTCGTAGAGCTCGACGCGGGCGCTGCGGTCGGGGAAGGTGGTGGTGACAGTGCGCTGTCCGGGGCCGGCGCCGAGCACGGTGGCGGTGTGGGTGAGGCGGCCGTTGACGCTGACCCAGCTCCGCAGGCCATCGGCGGCGGCGAACGACTCGGTCAGCGCGCCGTCGGGGGCGGTGACGGTGCGCCGGGTGCCGGTGACCTCGGCGCCGTCGAGCGGGTCGCTGACGACCAGCACCTGGCGGGTGTAGGTCGTGATGCGGTCGGCGGCGCCGCTACGGCCATCGCGGTCCAGATCGAGGGCGGTGCGGCTGATCTCGTTGCGCTCGTTGTACTCGGTCAGGGCAGTGACGCCGTCGGCATCCACGCGGCGGCAGGGGCGGCCCTGGGCGTCGAAGCTGGTGGTATCCATGACCTGAACCGTGCCGCGCTCGAGGCTGCGGGCGCTCTGCCAGGGACGCCCGAGTCGGTCGGTGTAGGCGTACGTCACGTCGGTGAAGCCGACGTGGGTGCGGCGGCTGGTGCGCGACCAGGTTCCAGCGGCGGCGACGCCGGGTTCGATCTGCTCCTCGGCCACCGCGTTGCCGGAGAGGTGTTTGGGCCTGCCGTCCAGGAAGCGTTCCTCGGCCTGGCGGCTGCCGTCGGGGTGGGTGAGGGTGCGGTTCATGCCGCTGTAGGTGCTGACGGTGCGGCGGCGGAGTTCGTCTTCAAAGAGAGTCTGGCGGCCCTGGGAGTCGTACTGGGTACGGGTACACAGCGAGAGGGCGTCGGCGCGGCGCTGTTCCTGCGCGAGGTTGCCCAAGGCGTCGTAGGTGCAGGTGGTGGTGACGCCGTAGTGGGTGCGGCTGCTGACCCGTCCATCGGGGAAGTAGGTAAAGGTCTCGACCGAGCCATCGGCGCAGGTGTGCTGCAGGGGGCCGCCGTGCCACTGCCGCCCGTTGAAGAGTTCGAAGGTGCCATCGAGGTGATCGGTACGCACGGGGCGGCCGAAGGAATCGATGCCGGACCAGGCCTCGGAGGTAGCCAGCGGGAAGCCGCCCCAGGCCTCGGTGCAGCGGCTGGAGAGGGTCTGGCCGAGGGCGTTGAGGCTGAGGGTGAGGGTCTGGCCGGAGCTGGCGGTCTCGGTGAGGGTGAGGCGGTCGTCGCGCGGGGTTGTGACCGTGTAGCGCACCCAGCCGGTGGGCGTGGTCAGATCGGGCGGGCCGCAGGGGTTGAAGCGCAGCACCGATTCGAGGTTGCCGGCCTGCCCCCAGACGGCGCCCACCGCGGCGGTGCGTTGGCTGCGCAGATAGCGGCGGCCTGCCTCGAGGCCGTAGGCGTGGTAGGTGCGAGCGGTCTCGACCCCGAGGGTCTCGCTGACCACGAAGCGCGGGCGTTCAAGCAGCAGGACCGGGTTGGCCGCATCGCCGGCCGAGAGGGCGCGGTCGTAGGTGAAGCGGGTGACCTGGCAGAGCGTCTCGGGGTCGGTGGAGACGGCATCGGCCCAGGGGAGGAGGTGCGCCGTGAGCCAGCCCGTGGTCGGAGCGTAGGCGAAGCGTTCCCAGGAGCCATCGGGGTGCTGGATGCCGGTGAGTTTCGACCAGGCTGGGGCGCCGTTGGCGGGGTAGCGTGAGTTGCCGTCGGCGTAGAGGTAGTCGGTGGCGTGGGAGCTGCCGTTGGCGATGGTCTCGAGGCGGGTCGGCAGGCCGTCGGCGTTGAAGATGGTGCTCTGGGTGAGGGTCCCGCCCGAGGGCCAGGCCGTGGTGAGGCTGCCGCCGTTGCGGCTGACGGTGACCCCGCTGCCGAAGCTGACCGTCTGCACGCCGCCCGCGAAACCGAAGCCGCCCGCGTGGCTGAGGCTGAGTTCGGGGAGGGTTTTGGCCAGGGCGGTCACCCA
Organism: uncultured Victivallales bacterium; assembly: GCA_903933565.1. Taxonomy (GTDB): domain Bacteria; phylum Verrucomicrobiota; class Lentisphaeria; order Oligosphaerales; family JAFGRS01; genus CAILUI01. The sequence goes on from CAIZKT010000019.1 coordinate 9,258, forward strand.
GGGCCCAGCGGGCGTGCTGGCGTAGACGAGGTCCACCCCGAGCTTGCCGCCGCCGCAGCGCCAGGTGTAGTCGAGGCGGCGCAGGTAGCCCCCGCTCCAGGTGAGGACGCCGTGGCAGCGCGGCGAGGAGAAGGTGTTGGCGTTGAGGTTGAAGGCGCAGTCGCTCAGGCGGCTGATCTCGACGGCACGGCCATCGGTGTGGCGGACGCGGATCAGCGCGCCCTCGGCCAGGCGGCCGCCGGCGTAGGTATGGATGACGCCGGAGTCGAAGGCGAGTTCGAAGCTGGCATCCAGGTCGTCGGTGGGGGTGAGATCGCGCAGCACGTAGGTGCGGCGCTGGTTGGGGGCGAGGGGGAAGCCCAGCGCCGCGAAGGCGCCGACGGCGGCATCCCAGGCGAACTCGAAAGC
>CAIZKT010000020.1:0-1734 GCA_903933565.1 uncultured Victivallales bacterium
ACCCGCCGCTAACGTAAGCTGCACCATAAGTCACTCCTATATCTACAACTAATTGGAGTATAACGACTTATGGTGCATTTTCAAGCTGCCGCAGGGGAATTCCAAGCCCTCCATGGTCTTTTTGGATAGGGTCTAGCTTCTGCGCCTGCCGGAGCTGTTCCTCGAGCCTGGCCTTTTCCTCCGCCGCCTGCCTGCGCTCGGTGATGTCCTCAATGGTAGCCATGGTCCGCAGGGGCTGACCCGCGGCATCGCGGATGACGGTCACATTCACATTGACCCAGGCCACCGTGCCGCCCTTGCGCAGGTAACGCTTCTCCAGGCGGTAGTCTGGCGCCTGGCCCTGCACCAGCCGCCGGAAAAGCTCCGAATCCAAGGCGCGGTCCGCGGGATGGGTGATCTCCGCGATCCGCAGATTGAGCATTTCCTCGGCTGAGTAGCCGGTGATCTCACACATCCTCCGATTCACCCGCAGCCACCGCCCGGTACGCAGATCGGCCTGCGCGATCCCGATGCAGGCGACTTCGAACATGGCGCGAAAACCTGCCTCGCTCTCGCGTAACGCTTCCTCTGTGCGCTGGTGCTCGGTGATGTCCGAGCCGATGCTCAGGATGCCTGTGACCTGGCCCTGGTCGTCTAGACTGAACCTGTTGGTCCAGTCGATCCAGACCCTCTCCCCATTTCGACGCATGTTCTCGTTGACATTGCGCTCGAACGCGTGCGGGTTGGCACAGATGTGGTCCATCAGCGGGCGCAGGTCCCGGCCCGTAGTCTCGGTTTCGGGAACGATGGTGCCCACCACGTGCTGGCCAAGGATCTCGGCCTCCGTGTAACCAAAGAAGCGCTGGCCAAACTCGTTCAGGAAGGTGATCAGACCGTCCCGGGTCCAGTGCAGAATGATACTATTGGCGTGTTCAACCAGTTCGCGGTACTTCCGCTCGCTGCGGCGTAGCGCCGCCTCAACCTGGAAAAGCCCATCCCCTGCCTCCGGCGGAGGCTCGCTGGCGCCAACCGGCCCAACCTCGCTAACCGGCTTGCCATTGCAGCTCATGAATACCTCGCCCACTCGGGGTGCATCTTTCGCCTTTCGATCGCTGAAAAGAGCCTCTCGGGCTCGTGGCAGCGGACGTGCAGCTTAGATTGCGCCAGCTAAACGCCGGTCGTTTCGGCCCCCGAACCGGCGACCACCTGCTCCCTCCAAGGCCGACAGTCGGACTGAAACGCAACCCCTTGCCGGTTTTCGAACGGCATCTACCTTGCGTGTCGCCGGGCGTCGCTTCCTGAGCTCTGAACCTCAGGCATGACAGCCAATATGCCCACCCGAAACGCGAAGTCGAACCCCTTCACGTCGCTGTTTCCAGATGATTGTAGTTACCAGGGCTGAGATTCGGGGTGATAGGAGAGTCACCGTCGGTCAGAGGCGTTGGCGGGGAGGGTGGCACCAGCCGGGCTTTCCCAAGGGCGTTCGCGGCGGGGCGTACTGGCGTTTGGGCCGCATTGCATACAGGTCCGGCGACAGTACTTTGGTTATGGGGTTGGGTCGGAGGGGGGGCGCTGCCACCTTGGTGGGGTGGGGCAGAGTATCCGCAGCCACAGATCGAGAGGTTGAGGTGCCCATGACCAGCAAGCTCACTCGCACAGAGGACGCTGCTGAACTGCGCCGGCAGGCCGAAGAGATGGCGCGGAAGGAAGCCGCCTCAATCTCGGTCGCGATGTCGCCCGAGGATATGCGCCGGG
>CAIZKT010000021.1:0-3693 GCA_903933565.1 uncultured Victivallales bacterium
GGAGCCGGCGGTCCGCACCGGCTTTGCCGGGGCTTCCGCCGTATCCCCCCTTGTGCCGCCGACCTCCACGCCCTGGAGCCGGCGGTCCGCACCGGCTTTGCCGGGGCTTCCGCCGTATCCCCTTGCGCCGTCCCGACCTCAGGCATGACGGCTTGCCGACCTCCACGCCCTGCGGGCAGAAACCCCTACGCAACTGACCTGCGCCCCGGGTCTCCCCGGTCCATGGCGGATGGCCTGTGGCGTGCTTATAGTACGTCGCCCGGGGGAGAACCTGCGTAGGCTGTGGCAAGCCCAAACGAAGTACACTTACGCCAACCCCCGCCCCCGCGTGCTACATCTAGGAAGGAAGCGACGATGCACATGAAGATGGTCAGAACGGAACGGTGTCTGCGGCAGGCGCTGCTGGCGGGGTTCGCGAGCGCCTTGCTGTTCGGCGGCGCCGGTTGCAAGCGCGAGACAGCGCCGCCCGCGGCACCTGGCGCACGGGTCTACCGCATCGCCTTTGCCTCGTTCGGGCCCGATCCAGCGGCCGATAGCGCCATCGGAGGCTATCTCGCCGGCCTGCGCGAAGAGGGAATCCAAGAGGGAAAGAACCTGGAGGTGATCCGCAAGCACGGTTCCGGCGAGATCGGCCAGTTGCCTCTGCTGATGCAATCGCTCGAAGCACAGAGCCTGGACTTGATCGTACCGATGTCGACGCCGGGCCTGGCGGCAGCATTCGGGGCAGTCAAGACCACGCCCATGGTCTTCATCTACACCTACGATCCCCTCGGGGCGGGCGCCGGCAAGAGCTTTGAGGACCATCTGCCGAGAGTAACCGGAGTGGCGTCGTTCCCGCCAATTGAGGGCACAATGGAACTGATCCTCCAGCTCTTTCCCAAGACGCGCACGGTGGGGACGATCTACAACGCCTCCGAAGCCAACTCGCTCAAGGCGGTCGGGGCGGCGCGCGAGATACTCAAGGCCAAGGGAGTGGCGCTGGTGGAGATCAGCATCGGCGGGACGGGCGAAGTCCTGCAGGGAACCCAAGCGCTGCTGGCGCGCGGCCCGGAGGTGGTGTGGGTCACCGGCGACAACACCCTCCTGCAGGCGCTGGAGGGAGTGATCCGGCCGGTGACCGAGGCCAAGTTGCCGCTGATCCTGAACGATCCGGAGTTCGTCGAGCGCGGCGCCCTGGCGGGCGTCGGCATCGGCTGGCATGCCAGCGGCCAGGCAGCCGGGAAGATGGCGGCGCGCGTCCTGCGCGGCGAGAGCCCCGCCGGCATCCCGATCGTGAACCTGGCCCAGCGTCGCATCGTACTCAACCGCGCGGTGGCGGAGAAGCTGGGAGTGGTCTTTCCCCCCGAACTTCTGCAGGAAGCCGCGGCGGCCACGCCGTAACGCAGCGCGCCAGGCGGTCGGCCGACGGTCGGCCGGCCGCGGTCAGTCCAGACTCCGTGATGGCCCTGGCGACCAGGCCCGAAAACACCAGACGGGTAATCGTCGGTATGCAGATCGAAATGGGTCGTAGCGGGGACGCCAGCGTGCTCCGGGTCAGCGGTCGCCTTGACGCGGCACACGCTCAGGCGTTCGCTGAGGCGTTGCTGCCGTTGCTGGGTGACGCCGGGGCCTCGCCCGTCCTGGACCTCTCGGGCGTCGAGTATGTCTCCAGCGCTGGTTTACGGGTTCTTCTGCAGGCGGCCCGAAAACTGCAGGCGCGCGCCGCGCGCCTGACCCTGACGCAGGTTCCAGCACCGGTGTATGCGGTGTTGACCCTGTCCGGCTTCGCCACCTTCATGACCCTCCAAGCGCAGGAGTAGAGGCCGCATGTCAACCGACCGCGACCGCGCTGCCCTGACGCCGGAGCCCGCGCTCGCCTGGCAGCCTGTTCCCGGGGCCCCGTCGGGGCAGTTCCTGATCCTGGAGCGCAAGGCCGATCCGTATAGCTCGCACGCCGCCCTGGTGCGGACGCCAGAGGCCATCCTGGTCATTGACATAGGCTCGGCCCCAGACCAGGTAGCGCAGCTCTCGCAGCTGATCCGCGCGGCCATCGGCCAGGCGAACCTGCCGGTGCTGATCGTGCTCACTCACCTGCATTGGGATCACCTGGCGGCACTGCCGCTGCTGTCCCTTCCCGGCCACGTGCCGGTCCTGGTGCTGGCCCAGGAGAGCGCGGTCGCGGCGCTGGCGCGGGGCGACCGGCAGGCGTCGGCGGCATTTCTGTTTGGCAGCGACTGTCCGGTAGTCGAGGTAACTCTGCCCCTGCTGCCCGCCGCGGCGCGGACCTCGGCGGTCGCCTGGCAAGACGAGCGCGCCCCCGGCCTGGTGCTGCGCCTCGTCCCGGACCAGGTGCTGCTGCCCACCGGACGCAGCGTCCCCTGCGAGCGTATTCAGCTTGGCGGTCACGACCTGGCACGGGCCTTCCATACCCCCGGTCACAGCCCGGACTGTATCTGCCTGCAGGTCGGCGAACTGCTCTGGGTGGGCGACCTGTTTCTGGCCGCGAACCCCGCCGTAGCCGGCCTTCAGGGGTGGGACAGCCAAGCCCTGATCGCCTCGCTGGATACCGTCTCCGGGCTCCTGGACGCACTGCCGCTGAGCCTCTGCTGCCCCGGCCATGGCCGCTGCCTTCCGGCCGCCAAGGCCAGGCAGGCCAGCGCCACCGTGCGGGCTCAGGCCGAGACGCTGATCAACATCGCGACCCTCGATCACCAGCGCGCCAGCCTGCTCATCGAGCACTCCGAAGACCTGCTCAGCGAAGGGCTGGCGCTGTTCACCATCATGGCCGGACGTCTCTACACCGTGTCGTTCCACCTCGAGGCGCTGGAGGAATCTGAGACTGCGGCCGCGGTCCTGCAGAGCTTGGACATGGACGGCCTCGACGCCACCCTCGATGATCTCCGTAGCTTCGCCGAGGAGTTCCGGCGGCAGCATCGGCTCGAACTCGCGTTGCCGCTCAAGGGGGTCCAAACGGTGGGCCGCATCGAAAAGCTCTTCGACTGCACCCGCCTCCACGGTCTGCTCGACCCGGCCCTGCTGCGCCGGGCGCGGCATCTACTGGACGACTTCATGTGCGCGGTGCGCGGCATCGAACCGCCGAGCGCCCGGCAGCCGGAAGCAGTGCCCCCCATCCTGGCTGATCTGGCGCAGAGCTTCGCGCGCCAGTCAGCGTCCGCCAACGCCTTGTGGGAGGCCAGCAGCGACGAGCAGGCGTTCCGCCAGGCCCTGACCCAACGCCTCGCCGCGGCAGCCGCGGGGGTCTGCCTGCCGATCGACCTCGCCGTGGAGCCGACCTTCCCGCTGATGGCACTGGACCGCCAGCGTTTCGCGGACACGCTGCACGCCATCCTCTGCGAGTTCATCGGCGCTGGCGCCGACAGCGTGCGGATCACGGGCCAGGCCACGGCAGGCGGTGGCCGCCTCGAACTGCGTCCCGTACCCGACCGCCTGTGCCCCTGTTTCACCCCCCGAAAGAGGCGCTTTCTCGACCGCGGCATGCGGCTTGCCGGCGGCACTCTGACCGACGCCTCAACCGGCGTCTCGACCCTCCTCGCGCTCCACCTGACCACCGTGCCGTAGCCCAGTTAGCCTGCCCCCGTCCTAGAGAGACGCCTGGCCCCAGGCGCGGCGGTGTGAGCCCACCGCATCTCCACCGGCTCTGGAGCGCCCGGGGCCCCCGGGCACTGGCCGCGAGCCGCGGCCGGTCCATTCCCC
>CAIZKT010000022.1:0-1862 GCA_903933565.1 uncultured Victivallales bacterium
AGCCGATGGGCTGGACGCCGCGTTCCGGGCGAACCGGAACGGAACCACGGCGAACCCTGGAGCCCGCGATGCCAAGGACCCGCCGGGGCCTGGTTCGCGGTATCCCCCGTCTGCAAGACCGCCGTCCGCAAGACCCCGAGACGGCGAAAGCCCCCGGCAGGGCCAGGGCGGACCGCCGGATCCAGAACACCGCAGCACAACGCGGCCCAGACTATGGCCCCCGCGCGAACCTGATTCCACCTACGACTCACTCTCCGAACCCGCCCCGGGGGCGGAACTCAGAAGGTCACGGTCTTGAACTGCGGCAGGTGCGGCTTGTTCTTCTTCAGCATGGCCTTGACCAGGTCGCGGATCTCGGCCAGCGATAGCACTGCTGCGGTGAGCGGGTCGTAGCAGATGGCGTGGTAGACCATCTCCGCATTCCCGGTCAGCGCCGCCTCGACGGCCATTTCCTCGATCGCGACACTGGTATTGACCAGGGCCGCAAGCTGGGCGGGCAGAGCGCCAACGTGGATCGAGTTCAACCCCCGACGGTTGGCCACCACCGGCACCTCGACGCAGACGCCGTCGGGCAGGTTGGTGATCAGCCCTGTGTTTGGCACATTCCCATTGAACTCGAAGGGCTCGCCGCCCATGTAGGCGTTGATGATGCTGGCCGCATACTCATGGCCGCGTTGCAGGTTCAGCGGCTTCGGGTCCTCCAGCCAGTCGGTGATCTGCTTCTTCCAGGTCCTGCCGCGCTCCTGGTAGCTCTTCAGGATGTAGGCGTATTCGCCCGGGTTCCAGCCGGTGCCGTGGGTGCAGTACTTCTCGATCAGGTCGGGGCGCTTGCGGAACCAGGCGTTGTACTCGCTGTTGTGACCGCTGGACTCGGTGACGTAGTAGCCGAGGGCGAGGAACATCTCGTTGCGCACCTGCTCCTCGTTGTAGACCTCGGACCGCTTCATGGCCTTGCGGATCAGCGGGTAGGCATCCTGGCCATTCCACTCGAACTTCAGGTAAAAGGCTTGGTGGTTGATGCCGGCGCAGACGTACTCGATCTCGTTGACCGGCGCCTTGATCCAGTTCGCCAGCATGTGGGCCGTGCCCTGCACGCTGTGACAGAGGCCGCTAACCTGGATCTTCGACTCGCGCTGCATGGCGCGGCAGAGCATCGCCATCGGGTTGGTGTAGTTCAGCAGCAGCGCCTGCGGGCAGAGTTCCTCCATGTCCTTGCAGATGCCGACCATGGTGGGAATCGTGCGCAGTGCCCGGAAGATGCCCGACGGCCCACGCGTGTCGCCGACGTTGGTATCAACCCCAAACTTCTTCGGTATCTCGATGTCGTAACGCCAGACGTCGACGTCGCCGCAGAGGATGGTGCATAGCACCGCGTTGGCGCCGGCGAGCGCCTCGCGCTGGTTGGTCGTCGCGACGACCTTGGCCGGATACTTGCCCTCAGTGACGATACGCTGAACCGCCCGCGTGATGTAGTCGAGCCGCTCAGGGTTGATGTCCATCAGCGCGATGGTGGCATCCTGCAACGCCGGGAAGGTGAGGATGTCCTTCACCAACGTCCGCGTGAACCCGAAACTGCCCGCCCCGATGAATGCGATCTTCGCCATGTGTCGAGCCCTCTGCAAGCGTCTGTTCCTGCTCTCCGGCGGCTGGCGCCCCCGCCTCGGGGCGTCTTCGGTCCAGTCCGCGGCGGAAAGGGGTAATGTACCGCGGTCGCGGCCTCCGGCCAGCCGTCGAGGGTCTGCGGGGCGCAGGTCAGTTCCGTAGGTGGTGACTACTCAGGTCCTGGGGTTCAGGGTTCAGGGTTCAGGGTTCAGGGCCGCGGCCGGGCATACCGGAATGAGACTTGCCGACGCGGTTCCTAT
>CAIZKT010000023.1:0-4125 GCA_903933565.1 uncultured Victivallales bacterium
GCTGGGCTGGGCTGAGGGATGGCCGCACCTACGGCGCTGAAATCGGGTACCAAGGCCCAAAGGGGCGCCGACGCAGCGGCGCCCTCCAACGCCCCTCGTCCGCCGCGACGGGGCTGCGCCCTGGAAGTCTCCTACAAGCATGCGGGTCAGGCTAGTTCCTGGCCGTCCATGGTGCCGACGTGAATGCGCAGTTCGTCGCGTTCCATGATCTTATCGACTTTACCGTCGAGAATCCAGAGGACGCGATCGGAGTTGCTCAGCATCTTCATGTCGTGGGTGGCGCTGATGATGGTGACGCCGCGCTCGGTTTTGAGGCGGTGCAGGAGAGTGATGATTTCCTGCCCGGTGCGCAGGTCGAGATTGCCGGTGGGCTCATCGGCGAGGATGAGCTTGGGGTCATTGGCCAGGGCGCGCGCCACGGCTACGCGCTGCTGTTGGCCACCGGAGAGCTCGAGGGGATGGTGATCCAGGCGCTCGCCCAGGCCGACGATAGCCAGTGTCGCCGCGGCTTTGGCATGCGCCTCCTCCAGCGGCAGGCCGGAGAAGATCAGGGGCAGCGCCACGTTCTCCACGGCGCTCATCACGGGGATAAGATTGAAGGTCTGGAAGATGTAGCCGATGTTGTGGCAGCGGAGGAAGGCCTGCTGGCGCTCGGAGAGCTTACTGACGTCCTGGCCATTCATGAAGATCTTGCCGGAGGTCGGTCGATCAAGGCCGCCGAGCATGTTGAAGAAGGTACTCTTGCCGGAGCCCGATGGACCCATGATGGAAAGGAACTCGCCCTCGTAGATGTCAGTGGTGATCCCATCGAGGGCGCGTACGGTCTCATCACCGAGCCGGTAGTGGCGGCAGACGTCCTCGGTGTGGATCAGGACGCGCTTCTCACTCATGGGACAAGGCTCCTACCTGGATGTCGATGTTGGCGCGCGCCTCGATGCGGTCGCAGCGGCCGTCGCGGATCCACACGACGCGGTCGCACTGATCGAGCATTTTCATGTCGTGGGTGGCGCAGATGACCGTGACCTTGAGCTCGTGACACAGGCCCACCAGCAGGTCGATGATCTCCTGTCCCGTCTTCATATCGAGGTTGGCCGTGGGTTCGTCGGCCAGGATGATGGCCGGGCGATTGGCCAGGGCTCGGGCGATGGCGATGCGCTGCTGCTGGCCGCCGGACATCTGCGGCGGCTTGTGGGTGAGCCGATGCCCAAGTCCGACCTGCTTGAGGATGTCGATGGCGCGCTGCATCGCCTCGTCGTTGGGGACCCCGGCGAAGGTCATCGGCAGCATGACGTTCTCCAGGCAAGTCATCACCGGAATGAGGTTGAAGGACTGGAAGATATAGCCGATCTTGCGGCAGCGCAGCCAGGCCAGTTCGAAGGCGTCGAGCTGGGCGATGTCCACCTCGTCGATGAAGACCTTGCCGCCGGAGGGCTTGTCGAGCCCGCCGATCATGTTGAAGAAGGTGCTCTTGCCCGAGCCTGACGGCCCCATGATAGCCAGGAACTCGCCCTCGAGGATGTCGAGGGTCACGCCGCGCAGAGCCTGGACTTCGATGCGGCCCATGCGGTAGACTTTACGCACATCGTGAGTCTGCACGATGGTGCGCCGCCCTTCGTTCCGGTCCGTGCTGAACAGGAATTCGCGGGCCTCGCTGGGCGTGATCTCGGTGTCTTCGGCCATGGGTCTACACATTCGTCCTCAGGGCATCGGCCGGGACCATCCTGGCGGCCACCACGGCGGGGTAGATGGCCGCGATAATGGCCAGGACCGTCCCCGCCAGCACGGATCCCAGCCCGCAGAGCGCCAGCCAGCCAGCCGGGGCGCTGCGCAACAGCAACTCCATGCCTGCGCTCAGCATGTAGGCCACGAAGGGCACCAGGAATCCCAACAGGGTGCCGATCACGGCTCCGACGATGCCGATCAGGAAACTCTCGATCAGGAAGAGCTTGACGACGAAGCCGGACAGGGCGCCAAGGCACTTCATCGTGCCGATCTCGCGGATGCGCTCCGTCACGCTCATCAGCATAGCGTTTGAGATGCCAATCACGGTCACCAGAACCGAGACCACGGTAATCCAGAGCTGCCGCGCCGCCTGGTCGCGCTGCCGCTTGACCAGCCGCGCCTTCTCCGCGTCCGTGGCCAGGTAACTCAGGGAGGCGCAGACCACGCGGTCATCGAGGGCGCGCAGAGCCTCCTCGCGGTAGCGGCCGGCGAAGTAGTCCAGCAGCACCGGCTGACGCATGGTGCGCAGCAGGTCCACCAGCGCCGCGTCGGAGAACGTCGGCAGCGCTGCGCTGAGGAAGAGCACCACATGGCTGTCGCGAAAGAGGGCTGCGGCGTCGGGCATGGGCGTAAAAGCGGGGAGGTCAAAGGGGGGCGGCAGGCGCGCCGCCGGGGCGGCTTCCAGGCGGTCGGGGCGGGTGCAGAACAGCGCCAGGGCGCCGGGCTGCGCCTGGGCCGCGAGGCGTTCGAGCAGCCGCACGATATGCCGATCCTCCACGGGGCCACTGATCAGGATGCCAATCCGGCGGCCCGCAATGCTGCCGATTTCATCCTCGACCAGTTTGACCAGGCGGGTGACCTCGGTCTTGGCCCGCGTTTCCTCGGCCAGGCCGGACTTGAGTCCCTCGCCGGTGAGCACACTCATCAGGAAGGCGATGCCCAGCACCACGCCACTCATAGTGATCAACGAGCGGCCGAAGCGAATCTTCAGACCCCGCAGGGTGATGCGAATGGCCACCGGCCAGGGCAGGATGACCTGCTCCCGAACCGCGGTCGGCGGGCCGGACGCGGTCGCCGCAGGCGCAGAGGTGGATGCTTTCACAGCGGTAACCCCGAAATGGCTTTGCTGATCAACGTGACCGCGACGCAGGCCATGCCTACGAGCCCCTCGCCCACCAGATACCCCGCCATCACCACCGGCAGCACCTTGAGCACTCGCTCGCGACCGAACTTACGGTGCAGGTAGAAGCGGGCCAGCAGGGCGCCAACGATCTCGAGTACGAAGTGATGACAACTGCCACCGATACCCCGCACAAAGCCGTAGACGAACATGATCGGCGCCCCGAAACGGTGCAGGATGGTGAACATCACCACCGTAACGCAAGCGCCGATGCCCAGGATGCCGGGCTTGAAAGCCTTGTCGAACATGGTCTCCACCAAGCCATCGCCCGTGGTTGCCGACCACATGATCAACTGCTGCTTGACCTGCTGGTCCCACATCACCTCGGTCCAGGGGAACATGGACGACGGAATCTCGCTGGAGTGCCAGATGAAGCTCCAGAAGACGAACCCCAGAATAATGGTCAGCGGCATGCGGAACAGGTCCAGTTTGACGTAGCTGGTGAAGCGCGTGCCGGTGAGTTCCTTGACTCGGAAGCTCGCCGCCATGGCCCCGAAGTTGTCCTGCGGAAATGGCGCCAGCCACACATTCAGTCCGGAGGTGCCGGAAAGCAGAATGGCGCCTTCTTTGATGAAGGGAATATCCACGTATTGACCGTTCACCGCGATCATGCGGGCGTTGAGGTAGGAGAGCACTGGCGTAAACACGAAGGCGAAAAACGCTAGGAAGATCACCGGGAAGTCCGGCACCAGCAGCTTACAGAGCACGCACATGCCGGTGGCGGCCACGACGTAGCCCACCAGGCAGAGCTTGAGGGACCAGTCGCCCCGGCCCGGTGGGGTCCGCCAGGGGTCGTGCCGGTCCTTGAACAGCTCCTTACGGTTTCGCCGCTGCTCCCGCATGCCTTCGATCATGGCCATCCCCGTCTGCGCCAGGCTGACGATGGCGATGCCCATGGCACAGCCGATGCCGAAGGAGAAATAGAAGTCGACGTTGTTGGCGATGCCGGTGTCGACGGTTCCCATGCCCGGCTGCCAGGTGCTGAGCAGGCCGGTTTTGACCAGGATGGGGTTGAGAATGAAGGTCACCAGGATGGCCAGCGCGGTGCCTTGAATGGCGCGCCAGGGAATGATCATGCCGGTGATCACCAGGGACAGGTTCCAGATGATGCCCGTGGGCACGGCCGGCAGCAGGACCTCGGTCACCGTGGTCGAATCGTACCACGGGATAGGAAAGAGCATCAGCGGCGTGGTCAGGAAGGCGCCTGAGATGACGGGGATGCC
>CAIZKT010000024.1:0-7945 GCA_903933565.1 uncultured Victivallales bacterium
CGCGGCATGGGCTGATGTCCTCCTTATGCAGTGGTCGGCCGAGGGGTCTCCGGCAACTTGCCGACCGGCGCGCAATATGGCGTAGCGGGGGGGCCTTTGGCTTGGTGCCTGTGCCATGCCTGAGGGCGTGTGTTCTCGCGCAACCCGATACGGCAGACAGACCACGTGGGGTGGCGACGCCCAGCCCCGTTTCTTGAAACCGCCCTGCTCAAGCACCACGGCACCTCGCAAAGGCCCCCCCGCTACGCCATATTGCGCGCCGGTCGGCAAGTTGCCGGAGACCCCTCGGCCGACCACCGCATAAGGAGGACATCAGCCCATGCCGCGCCTACCCTGCAGCGCTCGTGCCGTTCTGCTGATCCTGGCCGGGTACTGGCCCTTGCGGGCGGAATCTCCCCTGCTCTACCTGCCCTTCGATGGCAACCAGCAGCCCGCCATCCAGTCGGCGCAGGCCGCCAGCACCGCGCCAGAGTCCGGGCCTGCTCTCCCCTTCGTCCCCGGTCGCCGCGGACAGGCCGTCACCCTCAACGCCGATTGCCGGCTGCCCAGCGCCGGCAACCTGAGCCGGGAGGCTGGCACCGTCGCCTTCTGGATTCGCCCCCACTGGGCGGGCAGCGACACGACCAGCCGAACCTTGTTCTGCGTCTACGGCCACAACCGGCTGCCCGAGCCCTGGCTGCACAACCGCTGGAGCCTGACCACACAAGGCGGCCGGCTCACGGGAGTGCTCTATGGGGCGACCAGCGGCGAACCCCTCACCGTGGCGGCCGACATCGGGACCTGGAGCGAGGGAGCCTGGCACCACGTCGCCCTCACCTGGCAGGGCCTCAACTCGGGCAAGCCCGATGGGCAGCTCTGCTTGTTCGTCGATGGCGTCCAGGCTCAGCGCCAGGACGGCTTTCAACTGGCCGTAGGTGAGATCAGCGACCTCCTCGACGTCGGACGCGATTCGGATGCCTCGCCAGACTATGCCGAGGCCGACCTCGACGAGCTTTACGTCTACGGCCGGGCGCTGTCAGCCGCTGAGATCCAACGCGCTATCACCTTTGCCGACCAACCTGAGACCCCCGCGGCAACTCCGCCTAGCGCAGCCTCGGCCTGCGGGCCAGACTGGTGGAACGGCGCCTGGCGCTTCCGCTGCCCCGTCCAAGTCCGTCTCCCGGCAGACGCCACGGCCCCTTACCCCGCGGTGCGCCTGCCCCTCAACCTGAACGCGGACCTCACCCGCCTCGGCCTGCACAGCATCCCGGACTCGGCCAGCCTTCGTCTCCTGCCAACCGACCCCGCCACCGGAGCCCTGCTGCCGGAAACCGCACCCCTCTCCACCCGCCTCGACGGCGACACCCTGGTCTGGACCTTGCCAGAGACTGCCCGCCCCGGCTCCGTCTTCAGCGCTTGGCTCTATGCCGGTGTCAGCGATCTGGATACCAGCGTGCCGCTCTACGCTCGCGCTCGCCTGAGCGCCTGGGGCGCCGCGCCACCCAGTCTCGCCGCCGCAACGGTCGACTACGCCACCGCGGCCTACGGCGACGCCTGGGACTTCAACGAAGGCGACCTGGAGGAGATCGACCAGTGGGGCAACAAGCCTGAGTTCGTGCGCAATCGCGTCGTCAAAGACGGCGTGCTGGGCCTGGACGTCTCCACCGACCCCTGGTTCGTCTGGGGCGATATGTGGGGCCAAGTCCAGACCAGCCGGCGACCGCTCGCTGTCGACCTGCGGCACTATCCCATCCTGCGCCTGCGAGTCCGCCAGTCCTGCCCGGCGGCCCAGTGGGAGTTGTATGCGCGCGTCGGCACCTCTACCGACCTCTTGCACTACGACTTCCGCGTCTCCGGCACCGACTGGCAGACCCTCCGCATCGACCTGGTCAAAGACGCGGGCTGGGGCGGCACCCTGAGCGCCTTCCGCATCGATCCTACCTCGGAGGTGGCCGCGGCACACGTCGAGATCGACGAGGTGCTCTTGACCAACGAAATCATGGCCACACGCGGCGTCCTGGAATGCCTGGGACCGGCAGGCGCCGTACCCCCACCGCGGCTGCAACTCGCCGCCGAAAAACCCGCAGTGACCGCCGGGACCACGCAGACCATCACCGTCCGCGCCCTCGATGCCCAAGGCCAGGGCCTCGTCGGCTGGCCGCTCATCCTGACCCTCACCTCAGCCTCCGACGGCCGACTGACCGCGGGCACCACCGGGCCCAGCCTCGAGGTGTCCCCAACCGTCCGCCGCGCCATCAGCGGCCCTGACGGCAGCGCTACCGTAACTCTCGTGGGCGGCCGCCTTGCCGGCAAGGCCAGCGAACGCCTGACCGTCGCCGCCGCCGTCTCACCCGCCACCGCCTCTCTCAGCCTGGACACGATCACCGGCCCGCCCCACCACTACCGGGTCTCGCCGGACCAGCCCCTGCGCCTGCGCGCCGCCGACCTGCCGCTGAACCTTACGGCACAGATCGAGGATGAGGCCGGCAATGCCCTGCCCGTGCCCGGACGCACGCTCTCGTTCCGCGCTCCCAAAGGCGTCTCCTTCGAGCCCCCCCAAGCCCTCACCGACGCCCACGGCGCGGCCCCGGTGAAGCTCAGCCTGGACCCCGCCCAATGCTGGATGTGGCGCCTCGAGGTCGAGGACAACGAGGGCCTGCGCGGCGCCTCGGCCCCGATCACCTACTTGCCCGACGGCCCCCGTTCCGACTCCATTCACGTCCTGCCCAACGGCTACTTTGCCGATGCCGCGGGGCGCCCCTTCGTCCCCCTCGGCGGCTTCTATGCCAACTGGGTACAGAGCGCGACCCCGGATGGCGAGTGGGGCAGCCTGCAATCTTTCACCGATACCACCGACGAGCAGAAACGCGACTGGATGCGCTTCCTGGCTGACAGCGGCGTCACCGCCATGCGCTTTATGCTGCGCACCCATCGGCGCGAGGGCATGGAACCCATGGACATCGGCGGTCGGGTCAACCCGGAGCTGTTTGCCGAAGCCGTGCGTTACCTCGACCTCAGCCGCGAGTTCAAACTGCGCTTCCAACTCGTCGTCCACGAGGACTACGCCAAGCCCGTCTACGTCAACCGCGACGCCCTGGAACGCTACGCCCTGCCCCGCTACACCCCGGCTCAGCTCGCCGCCCTTCCCGCCCACCAGCGGCGCTTCCTGGTCGACCGCACGGTCCTCCTGCCAGCCGGACTGCGCTACACCGACCCCGATGCGATCGCTTGCCAGGACCAGTACGCCCGCGAACTGGCGCAAGCGCTGCTGGGCAACCCGCAGGTGTTCTCGTATGAACTTGAAAATGAGATGGTCAACTGCCCGGCGGCTTGGGTGAACCATGCCATCGAGACCCTCCACAGCGTCGACCCCGACGTCCTGGTCGGCATGAGCCACGGCGGTGGCGGCCTGCACACCGGCGACCCGCTCTACTGGCAGCGCCAGGCCAAACTCGGCTACTACAACTACCACCTCTATCCCGCCGGCACCACCACCCCCGACCTGGACTACGGCGCCCTCGCCGATGTGCTCACCCGCTACGGGCGCCTGGCCGGCGGCTGCTTCATGGGCGAGTCGGCCGGCGACGAGTTCAGCCACCATCCCGACCGTGAGGTCAGACGCTGGGTCATGCGCGACCTCATCTGGATGGCGCTGACCAACGGCAATCCAGGCGTCTTCTTCTGGAATGCCCGCGGCGCCGAGGTGCGCGAATTCCGCCTGGCACGCGAGGCCATGGGCCTGCTGGACCTGGCTACCTTCCGCCGCCTCCGGCCGGAAATCGGCATCGAGGTCACCCACCCCCTCGACCACGACCAGTACTACCGCACCCCCCAGGGCGGCAAGGACGCCGCTATGATGGGCCGCTACGCCAACCACTACCTGGCCCTCGGCGTCGATACCGATTTCACCGTCGAACCCGCCGCCTATGCCAAGACCTGCACCCTGGCGAACTTCGCCCCGGCCGAGCCCGCTGCCCGGCCTTTCCAGACTGGCCCCGGCTGGCAATTGAAGTTCCTGGCGCGAGACGACTGGCGCGAGGTCCTGGTCTACATCCGCAACCTCGCCGCCGTGAAACCCTGGGAGGTGCAGGAGCCCAGGCGCTCGTGGAAGATCTTCCTGCGCACCCGGCAATCCGTGCCGCTGAGCCTCGGGCTGGACCTGCCGCCCGGAGCGCCCTTCGAGGCACGCCTGTACGACCTCGACCAGGAGACCTCGCGCACCCTCACGCTGCAACCGACGTCCACCCTGGACCTCGGCGCCAACGAGCACGACTGGGCCCTGGTCCTGCGCCGGAAGTAAGGTCAAAAAGCAGGTTACGGACGGCGCCCCCCGGAATGCGGCTAAGTGTACCGGCAACCCCGCGATATGGAGTGCGGTGGCACAAGGCGCCAGAGGCGACCGCGACACCGCTTTGGCTGGCGCGCGGCGCCTGGGCTGTACGTCTCAGCCAACGCGGCGATGGCTACGGGAGCCGACGGTCCGTCCTGCTGGCCAGCCGACAGGACGTCCACCGTATCCCCTCGCTACTTCTTCTCCTGCAGCTTCTTGGCGCTGGCAACGCTGCCGATGGAGAGGCCCAGACCGAGCTGGAAACGCTCAATCGGATCGGGCCGCCCGGTCGCCGCCGTGCGTCTGGCAATGTGCGCCAACATCCGCTCGCGCAGCAGGTTGAGGACCGCGGGCTCCGTCTCGGCCAGATTCACCGCCTCAGCCGGATCCGAGATCAGGTTGTACAACTCGTGCCGCGGCAAGCCATGGAAGTCCGGCTCGAGCGCCTCGATGAACTTCCATTCGTGAGTGCGCAGACCATGCTTGCGCATCCAGGTACACTCCGTGATCAGCATCTCGGCGTAATTCTCCGGCGCCTCGCCCCGCGCCAGCGGCCAGACGCTCTTGCCGTCGAACTGCTGCTTCTTGCTCAGCGCCCGCAGGCCCATGAGCTCGAAGATGGAGGGCACAATGTCCATGAGCTGCACCATGCCGCGCACCCGCTTGCCGGCGGGGACGTGCCCGGGCCAGTGATAGATCATCGGCACCATCAGAGTCGGTTCGTACAGGCTGTGATGGTCGAAAAAGACGTTGTGGTCGTAGAGCGTCTCGCCGTGATCCGCCGTGACCACGATCAGGGTGTTCTCCCATTGCCCCAGCGCCCGCAGACGCTCGAAAATCTGCTGGATGCAGGCATCCATGTAGGCAACCTCACCGTCATACTGAGCGATGACGTACTCCTTGTCCGTAATCCCCGGCGGCATCCAGGAACGCAGAAACTCGGCGAACGGCTTGAAGGCGAACACCGGCTCCATGCTGCGGTTGCCCGCCACGCAAGGGTCGCCCTGGTGGAACATCCCGTCGAACGGCGCCGGCGGCAGGTAGGGCGCATGCGGGTCCATGTGCCGCAGAAACAGCAACCACGGCTCCTTGCCCTTCGCCAGCCGGTCCAGCAGCGGCAGAGTGACCTTGTTCAGCTCCTCCGCCTTGCGCAGGGGCCGCTCCTCCCAAGGCCCCCACGAACCGCCAAAACCCTGGTACTCATCGAACCCCTTCACCAGCCACGTGTCAAGCCCGACGCCGATCGACTTGTAGCCCTGCTCCCTGAGCATCTCCGGCAGCGTTGCCACCGCGTCCATGATCGGACCCTTCTCCCGCAGTGAAACCCGATCCGTCCCGAAGACGTCCCGGCCGCAAAGCATGCCGGCATAGCCAGGCGGCGTCGGAATGTGCGGACTGAAGCTGTCCTCGAAGAGCGTCCCCTCCGCCGCCAGCCGGTCAAGGTGCGGACTGGTCAGCCGCGGATACCCGTAGCACGACAGATGGTCCCGCCGCAACGAGTCGATGCCCAGAAAGAGAATGTTCGGCTTCAACACCTTCGCCATGTGCGGATCTCCTGCGCTTGACTGGCTGAGAGTCTGAGCTCAGGGAACCTGAGCCAGAAAGAACCGACGACGGCGCATACCGTAGCCCCGGACCAGCCCCCGGCCAGTCCCGACCGGGCATCAAGAAGCCGCCAGCGACGGGACGTCGCGGGTTAGGCGAGGCTCCCAAATGGTTTCCTTGGAGCCCGCGATGCCATCGCCCGTCCCGGGCAGGTTCGCGGTATCCCCAGCAGCCCTGGAGCCCGCGATGCCAAGCCCGTTCCGGGCAGGTTCGCGGTATTCCCCGAGACGGCGTGCCGTCCGGCTGGCCAACAGGACGGCACCCCGCCAGCACCGACCTAGGCTAGCGCTGCCGACGCGGCTGGAAGCTGAAGGAACCGTGCCGCGAGCCGCCGTGCGGGTTGGAGCCGCCCTGCTGCGGGCGGCGACCGGGACGCGGACCCTGCGGTCCACGCGACGGCTGCGAACGGCCCTGCGGTGCGGACGCCTTGGTGAAGTGTTCGCCGGGCACCTCGGGGTGCTCGTTGCGTGGGATGGTGGTCTGCATGATCTTCTCGATCTGGCGGACCTCCTGGCCCTGGTCCGGCGTGGCCAGCGTGATGGCACGCCCTTCCAGGCCGGCCCGGCCGGTGCGGCCGATGCGATGGACGTAGTTCTCGGGGTCGTCCGGCAGATCATAGTTGACCACCAACTCGATCCCGGTCACGTCGATGCCGCGAGCCGCGATGTCGGTCGCCACCAGGACGCGGAACTCACCGGACTTGAAGCCCCGCAAGGCGTTCTTGCGCTGGCCCAGGGTCCGGTCGGCGTGAATCTCGGCGGCCGCGTGCCCCATGCCCCGAAGCTGCTCCGCCACCCGGCTCGCGCCGCGTTTGGTGCGCACGAACAACAGCACCGAGCCGCTGTAATCCTTCAGCAGTTCGCCCAGCAGCGCGCCCTTGCTCTCGCGACGGACGACGAACATCTCCTGCGAGACCAGCGACGCGGCAGAGCCGGAAGGCGCCACCTCGATCCGCACCGGCGTCTGCATGTAGTCGGCCGCAATCTGCACCACACTCGCCGGAATCGTCGCCGAGAACAACATCGTCTGCCGGTCCTTGGGCAACGACTTGAGCACGCGCTCAATCTGCGGGAAAAAGCCCATGTCGAGCATGCGGTCGGCCTCGTCAAGCACCAGCACGCCTACCTGGTCCAGGCGTAAACGGCGCTGGTTCAAATGGTCGTTCAGGCGGCCGGGAGTGGCGATGATAATGCGCGGGTTCTCGCGCAGACGCTGAATCTGCATCTGCATGGACTCGCCGCCAATCAGCACCGCCGTGCGCATGCGGACCGTCGGCGTCAGACGCACCAACGCCTCATTCACCTGCAATGCCAGTTCCCGCGTCGGCACCAATACCAGACCGCAGCGCGAGTTCGCCGCCAAACGCTGGACCATCGGAATCCCGAAGGCCAGCGTCTTGCCGGTGCCTGTCTGGGCAATCCCGATGATATCGCGGCCCGTCACGGCCACCGGAATGGCCTGCGCCTGCACCGGCGTCGGCACGGTGAAATGCAGCGCCTCGATGGCGCCAAGCAGGGCCGGCGAGATGCCCAGCCCGTGGAAGGCATTGGGAGCCGCGGTCGAGGTCGACGCGGCGGTCGAGGTGGAAGCAGGGGTCGAGATCACGGTCGAGGTCATGGTCACTCCGATTTCAATTCTGAAGGCACACAGCGTCGGCGAATGGAAGTCTCACGAGCCCCGGGCAGCAAATCGGCTGCCATAAGGTCACTGCCGCGGGGTCGTATCGGACGCCGACGTCCTTCCGGAACCGAGCCGGTGACGTGACGCAAGCCGGATGGCGTACCTGCGAATTCCGCAAGCCCTGGGGATCCCTATCCCACCTCCATGGAATCCACAACGGACGCAGGGAAGAGGACAGCAGTATGGAAACACCCTATCGTGTCGCTCACGATCGAACGGCGATACCATAGCGCGCTGTCCCCAGTCCGCAAGCCGGGGCGGAGGTTACACAGGGCTGTTTCAAGAAACTGGGCTGGGCGTCGCAACAACCCGTGGTCTGTCTGCCGTATCGGGTTGCGCGAGAACACCCGC
>CAIZKT010000025.1:0-1986 GCA_903933565.1 uncultured Victivallales bacterium
CTGAAGATCGGCTCCAGTGTGGCGTGGGTGGCGGATCACCTGGGGGCGCAGGCGGGGTTTCTGGAGTTCCAGGGCCAGGGGCTGACGTCGTTCGAGCGGGCGCTGGATCACGCGGAGCGGCTGATGTCGGTGCTGGGCTCGCGGCTGCTGGAGGGCCAGAAGAAGATTGCGGAAACGGCGGAGGCGATGCAGATCCGCCAGAGTGGCGAGGACAGCATCCTGGGGGCGATGGCAGCGAGTGTGAGTGAGTCCCTGACGCAGGCTCTGCGGTGGGTGTTCTGGTGGAACTCAACGGTGGCGCTGCCGGAGGAGGTGACGGATGAGGAGGCGCTGCTGGATTTGAACACGGATTTCCGGACGCACGGGATGTCGGCGCAGGAGATCACGGCGCTGGTGGCGGCGTGGCAGAATGGGGCGATCAGCCAGGACACGATGTTCGAGCTGTTCCGGCGGTCGGAGATTCTGCCCGATGGCCGGCGCAATGAGGAGGAGAACTCGCTGATCAAGGTGGGGCAACCAGCGGGGCCGGTGGAACCGCCAAAAGCGGTCAAATAATTTCTCAACTTTTTTGGTTCGTGACGGTGCCCGGTGATGCGTGACGGCGGGGGCTGGATGCGGGTGGGTTGGGACGCCAAACGAGGTGCGGGGGCCAGCGGCAAAAAAACGGGTGTATCAATGGGAGCAAGGCAATTTATGGCACTGAAATTCAAATATCAGACGCAGGCGGAAATCCCGGCGGAACAGGCCGGGCTGTACATCGAACGGGACGGCAGCTGGGTGCTGGATGCGGAGGGGGTGGTGGAGAAAACCCGGCTGGAGGAGTTCCGCGCGAACAACACGGTGCTGCTCAAGGAGCGAGACGAGTTGCGGCAACGGTTCGAGGGGATCGATCCGGAGGAGGTTCGCCGGGTGGCGGAGGAGAAGCGGAAGCTGGAGGAGGCCGCGCAGCTGAAGGCGGGCGAGGTGGACAAGGTGATTGATGCGCGGGTGCGCGCGGTGAAGACGGAACTGGAGAAGCAGCTGGCGGCGGCTAACGGGGAGCGCCAGGCGCTGACGGCCCGGCTGACGGCGATTCAGATCGACCAGGCGGTGGTGAGCGAGGCGACGAAGCGGGGTCTGCGGACCTCAGCGGCAGCGGACATTCTGGCGCGGGCCCGGTCGGTGCTGCGGCTGGTGAACGGCGCGCCGGTGGTGTGCGAGGCGGATGGCCAGACGGCCCGGATGGGCAAGGATGGCGTGACGCCGATGGCTTTGGCGGAGTGGCTCGACACGCAGGTGTCGGAGGCTCCGCATTTGTTCGAGGCGAACGCGGGCGGCGGGGCCGCCAGCAGTGGCTCCGGTGGGGCCGCCAGCCGGTACGTGAGGAACCCTTTCCGCAAGGAGAGCTGGAACCTGACGGAACAAATGAAACTGCAGCGAACGGACCCGGAGTTGGCGGCCCGCCTGCTGGCGATGGCTGGTTAGTTGATGGTTGATGGCAAAAACAAACCGGCGGATGGCCGGTACAACAAACGGAGATTGAGTTATGGCGAAGACGGCAGTGGCGGACATTATCATCCCGACGCAGTTCGAAAAGTACGCGATTGAGCGGACGGCGGAACTGAGTGCGTTCGGGCAGTGCGGCATCATCGAGCACTCCCCGGTGTTTGATGCGTTGGCGAGCGGGGGCGGGCGGACGGTGGATATGCCGTTCTGGAAGGACCTGAGCGCAACGCGGCAGTTGATGAGCGACGCGGCGGCGCTGACGGTGAACAAGATCGCGGCGGACAAGGACATTGCGAGGATCCACAACGATGCGCAGGCGTGGTCGGCCAACCATCTGGCGGCGGTGATCTCGGGCGATGATCCGATGCAGGCGATTGTGGATCTGGTAGCGGCCTACTGGGCGCGGACGGATGAGGGGATTCTGGTCTCGTGCCTGAAGGGGATCTTCGCGGCGGCCAGCATGTCGGGCAACAAGCTGACCATCGCGAGTGAGACGGTGGC
>CAIZKT010000026.1:0-20933 GCA_903933565.1 uncultured Victivallales bacterium
CTGCCCACGGGAGGCAAGGAGGATACGGAAGGGCGTGGGTTGCCCACGAATGACATGAAGGCGCCCAAGTCCGCAGGGAACGCGTTTCGCGGAGAATCTGTCTCCGCGGTTTGCGTTCCACCCCCAGTCTGTCCCCATGGTGTCGATTCGTGCGCTTCGTGGGCACGTTCTCTCAGGCAGGACTTGGGGTTCGCCTTCAACGGGGAGGGTTCGGCCTGGGTGACGAATGTGATGGCGGGGAATCTGTGCGTGCGGCGGGAGCAAGCTCTGGCCGTCGGCGGCTTCGATGCCAACTTCACCCCGCCGGTGTCGTACCGATTCGAGACGGAGTTTGCCAAGCGTGTGATCGCCGCGGGCGGGCGGATCTGGTTCGAGCCGTCGGCGTCGATTCGGCATCTGCGCGCGGCGCGGGGAGGGACGCGTTCGCAGGGGAGCCACCTCAGCAGCGCCTCGCCGGTGCATGGCGTGGGCGACTACTACTACGCCTTGCGCTGCGGCCGCGGATGGGAGCGCGCCGGGTACATCGCTCGGAGGCCTTTTCGCGAAGTCCGCACGCGGTTTCACTTGCGGCACCCGTGGTGGATTCCGCTGAAGCTGATCGGGGAGCTGCGGGCGCTTCTGTGGGCAGTGAGGCTGTATCGGCAAGGAGCAAGATTACTGCCCACGAATGACACGAATGGACACGAATGAGGAGGAGAGAGGGAGATGGAACTGCTGTTCAAGGAGGAAGCGTACCGGATCGTCGGGGCCGCCATGGAGGTCTACAACGAGAAGGGGTGCGGCTTTCTCGAAGGAGTGTACCAGGAGTGCTTCGAGATCGAACTTGGGATACGTGGCATCCCGTTTGCTGCCCAGCTCGAATTGCCCCTGACGTACAAGGGGAGAGCGCTGCGGCAGGTGTATCGCGCGGATGTTGTCTGTTTCGGTGAGATCATCGTCGAGATCAAGGCGGTGTGTGCCCTTGTGGATGAGCATCGTGCTCAGGTCTTGAACTACCTGAGTGCCACTGGCAAGCGCCTGGGGCTTCTGATCAACTTCGGACATCACCCTGGGCTAGAGTGGGAACGCCTCGTGCATTGACCTGATTCGTGTGTATTCGTGTCCTTCGTGGGCAGAGTTCCCCCTCGTGTTTCCCGTGTCCTTCGTGGGCAGAGTTCCCCCTCGTGTTTCCCGTGTCCTTCGTGGGCAGAGTTCCCCCTCGTGTTTCCCGTGTCATTCGTAGGCCGTCATGCCTTATCGCCTTGCCATTTTCGAAACGCATCCTATCCAGTACAAGGTCCCGTGGTTTCGGGCGCTGGCACGGCATCCCGACCTTGATCTGACGGTGTTTTACTGCCTGATTCCGGACGCTCGGCAGCAGGGGAAGGGCTTCGGAGTCGACTTCCAGTGGGACGTACCGCTGCTGGATGGCTATCGGTACGTCGTTCTCAAGAACGTCGCCAAGGAGCCCGGCGTTACCCACTTCCTGGGGTGCGATACCCCGTCTGTCTACGAGTTGATTGCGGGGCGCTGGCCCACTGAGTACGCCAAGGAGTCGGCAACCCGGGAAAGCGCGGACTACAAGACCGCAGACGGCAGGACGACGGACCACCCGCCCTCGACTTCCGCCGCCCCGCCCTCGAGTGTCGCGCTTCAGGCTGCGCGCTTCGACGCCGTCATCATCAACGGCTGGGTGGTGAAGAGCTGTGTGCAGGCGCTCTGGGCTTGTCGGCGGGCCGGGGTGCCAGCCATCCTCCGCTGTGAGGCCAACGATCTGCGGCCTCGAGTCTGGTGGAAGACGCTGATTCACCGAACCCTGCTGCGGCAGTTCTCCGGCTTTATCGCCATCGGCGCGTCCAATCGTCAGTTCTACGTCAAACGGGGGGTGCCGGCGGCGCGCATCGTGGATGGGTTCTACTGCGTGGAGAACGAGCGGTTTGCGCGGAGTTGCCCACGGAACACACGAGCCACGCTGAGGCGGGGATGGGGGATTCCCGAGGACGCGGTCTGTCTTCTGTTCTGCGGTAAGTTCGAGCCCAAGAAGCGGCCGCTGGACGTCCTGCGTGCCCTGGCGCGCTTGCGGGCTGACGGCGGTGCCGCCCCTGGCGAGGAGCGCCGCGCGGCACGAGCGCGACAGGCACGTTGGGTTGCGGCGATCTCGGGCGATAGCGGACCTCAGGTCTCGGCTTTCGTCCCTCCTCCCGGCCTTCACGCGCTGATGGTCGGCGACGGCGAGTTGCGCGCGGAATGTGAGGCTTACGTACAGGAGCACAGGCTGCCGGTGACGTTTGCGGGGTTCCTCAACCAGTCGGAGATGCCGAAGGCGTACGCCGTCGCAGATTGTCTGGTGCTGCCGTCAGACCACGGCGAAACCTGGGGGTTGGTGGTCAACGAGGCCATGGCCTGCGGCTTGCCGGCGCTGGTGAGCGATCGGGTGGGCTGCCATCCCGATCTGGTCTGCGTCGGCGAAACCGGGTATGTGTTTCCCTTTGGCGACGTGGGGGCGCTGGCCGATCGGTTGCGGGAGCTGGCCACCGCGCCGGAGCGGCTGCGGGCGCTGGGAGAAAGGGCGCGCGAGCGTATTCGGCGGTACAGCATCGAAGCGCTGGTGGAGGGGACGCTGGCCGCGCTGCGACAGGTGACACGGTCGTCATGCCGCGGCGGTGCGTTCAAAGCGTGAGTCAGGCCCGCCGCGTGGTTGAGGCGCTGACCAGGA
This sequence comes from uncultured Victivallales bacterium, assembly GCA_903933565.1. Taxonomy (GTDB): domain Bacteria; phylum Verrucomicrobiota; class Lentisphaeria; order Oligosphaerales; family JAFGRS01; genus CAILUI01. The sequence goes on from CAIZKT010000026.1 coordinate 2,696, forward strand.
TTCTGCACGTGTCTGTCTCAGCCCACGGTTCGCAGTGCCGGTAGTTCCAAGCCCAGCGACCCTTCATGCCCATACAGACACTTCTCTTTGCCGCCTACGTCGCTGCCGCGACGCTGTTCGCCTTCACCAGTTGGCGGTCGGGGCCTTTTCTGATTGTGCTGGCGGCGGCCTTGCAGGACCCGATCCGCAAGACCACCCCGGGGACCCCGGCGTGGCTGATCCTGGGGGTGGCGCCGATCTTTGCCGCCTGGACCCTCGGTTTGGTGTCCCGGCATCCGGGCTGGTGGCAGGAGTTCCGCTGGCGCGAGCCGCGGTTAGCGCGGGCGATCGAGGTTTTTGCCGTGGGCCTCGTCATCCCCATTCTGGTCGACCTGCAGTACGGCGTCGGCGGCATCAAGCTCGTCATCATGGGCATGTTGCTTTATGGGGTGGCTATCGCCAACCTGGTTTTGGGCTTCTACTATGGCGCCGATCTCAACGTTGTGCGGCGGCTCTTCCGCTGGCATGTGCTGGTGACGGCGGCGATGGTGGTCGGGGTGGTGCTTGAGTACCGCGAGGTCTTTCCAGACTGGTACGCTTTGGGTACCCAGGCCATGGGTAACACCTGGATTCGGCATATCCCCGGCCGCCAGATCCGCATGATCGCCGGCTTCTACCGCAGCCCGGATATCATGGGCTGGCATGCGACCACTGCGGCCCTGCTGGCCATGCTGCTGGCGCTGACGTCGCGGACCGTCGCCGCACGGGCGCTCTGGCTGTGCCTTTCCGGGTGGTCGCTGCTTGGAACCTTCCTGTGCGGGCGCCGGAAGTTCTTCTACATGATTCCGCTTTTTCTGCTGGCCATGACCTGGCTCAGCCTGCGGCGGCGCGCCTCGGGAATGCCCAAGTTTGCCGCGCTGGGGGTGGTGAGCATGGTGCTGTTTCTGGGGATCTACACTGCCGTAGGACCCTATGAGGACGTCGCGGTGTATTACTTCGCCACGGTTGGGGACACGGTACGGCGCGCCCAGGACTTTGGCATCGGGGAAATCCTCGATACGTTCCAGCAATTCGGGTATCTGGGTCAGGGCCTCGGCGCTGCGGCTACCGGCGCGCATCACCTCGAGGCGGCAGATGACCGCCCGCGCACCTGGCAGGAGGGAGGGCTTGGTCGGCTGGCCGTCGAGTTGGGGCTGCCTGGACTGCTGTGCGCCTTCTGGCTTGCCTACGTCCTGCTGCGGCGTCTGCATGCTCAGGCCCGCGACCCTGGGGCGGCAAGGGACTCAGCCGGCGACCTGTACATGGGCGTCTATGCGCTCATTCTGGCCAACGGCACCAGCTTCGTTATCTCCGGGCAGATCTTTGGTGAGCCCTTTGTGGGTTTCTTTTTCTCTCTGCTGCTGGGGGTTGCTCTGGCGAGCACCCCGCCAGGCGCGCCGGCGTTCGCGCCCGTGGTGTTGCCGCGGCGTCCCGGCGCCGTCGGAGGTCGGCTGATGGGGCGCCCGTAGCCCCTTCGCGCCGACCCTGTGGGCAGGTGTGATTCATGGGTCCGTTTCGCCTTACCCTCCTCAGCACGGCTGCCGTGGACCGCCCCGGCAGCATGCGGCGCTATGCCGAGTTGGTGCAGGAGGCACTGCGGACTCTGCCCGAGGGCGTCCGTCCCGTCGTAACGCTCGTTTCCCTCGCTTCACCGCAGCCCTCGTTCCCCGCGCTGGCTGGCCTTTCCTCTCGCCTGGCCAACTGGCTGCACCATGCGGTCTGCGCGGCACGGGTCCGCGGTGCCACGCAGCGGACGCATCCCGATCTCGTGCATGTGCTGGACGCCAGCCATGCCTATGTGGTGAACGCGCTGCCACGGCGACTGCCCGTCGTGGCCACTGTGCATGATCTCATCCCTCTGCTGACGGCGCGCGGGGAATTGCCGGGGCCGCAGCCGTCGGTCGGGGCACGGTGTCTATGGAGGCTGTCTCTCAGAGGGATGGCGCGCTGTCGGGGCCTCCTGGCCGATAGTGACAGCACGCGCCGGGACCTGGCGCGGCTGTCGTGCCTGGACTCCGGCCGCATCGGCGTGGTCGGTAACGCCATCGGCGCGCCTGAGGTGTGGCGTCGGGCGCCGACCGGGGAAGTTCACTGCCCTGTCCCCTTCATTTTCCACCTCGGTCATAACGCGGCCTACAAGAACCGCGAGGGCGTATTGCGGGTGGCGGCGCTGGTCTTGCGGGAGTGTCCCATCCGACTGGTGCTGGCTGGGCCGCCGCCGACCGCGGCGTTGCGTCGGCTCGCCGCGGAACTCGCGCTGGAGGCAGCCATCGACTGGCGCTGCGAGGTCAGCGACGCGGAGCTTCAGGCACTCTACCGCTCGGCGGCGGTGTTTCTCTTTCCCAGCCTCTACGAGGGCTTCGGCTGGCCGCCGCTCGAGGCGATGGCGTGCGGCTGTCCCGTGGTCTGCTCGAATACGGCCTCGCTGCCGGAGGTGGTCGGTGCTGCGGCCTTGCTTGCCGGTCCCGCCGACCACGCGGCCATGGCCCGGCACTGTCTCGACCTGCTCACGCAGCCGGCGGTGCGGGCGGAGTGGGTCAGGCGAGGGCACGAGAACACCAAGCGCTTCACCCAGGAGCGTTTTGCGACAGAACTGCTGGACGCCTACCGCAGGGCGCGGAAAACCAGGTGACCGCTCGGCGGCGGGCGGCTGTGAGGTGGGCGCCATATGCTGGTCCTTCTCAACCTGCTTTCCACCACCAACGCCAGCGGTCGCAGCGTGCTGGTTGGGCATCTGTCGCGTTTGCTGGCGTGGGCTGGTGAGGCGCATGAGTTCGTCGGGCTTTGCCATGCGGGCAACCGCGACCTGCGGGAGATTCTGCCGCGGGGCATTCGCTGGATCGAGTGTCCCGCCTGGACCGGGCGCTGGTTTGGGCGGGCGGTCTGGGAACGCACGCGGCTGGGGGGCGTGGTGCGGCGGATCGGGGCAGACGTGCTGTTCATGGCGTCGGGCACGGTGGTCGAGACGTGCCGCATCCCGCAGGTGTCGCTGGCCATGAACCCGTGGTGTCTGGTGCCCGCGGCCTGGACCTCCCGGCGCGACTGGGCCAAGGCCTGGCTGCAACGCCGGGCCTACCGCAGCGCCGTGCGCCGCGCCGCGCTGATGGTCTATCTGTCGCGCTATCTGCGAGATGCCTACGTCGCCAACGCCGGTGGCGCCGAGAGGGATTACGTGATCGCCCCGGCGGGTCTCAACGACGACGTGCTCACGGCTTGTGGCCAGCCGGGCGCTCGCGACGGTCATCGGCCCCTCCGCATCGTCTGCGTCTCGCTGATGGCGCCACACAAGGGCGTCGAAACGGTCCTGGAGGCGCTGGCCTTGCTGCGCGGGCGCTACGCCCTGCCGGCAGAGCTGCACCTGGTCGGCGGCTGGCCGGCTCCCGCCTACGCGCAATCCATGCGGGCTTTGAGTCGCCGACTGGGACTGGAGGCCGCGGTCCACATTCATGGCTTCGTCTCGCGGCAAACGCTCTTTGACCACTACGCTCAAGCCAGCGCGTTCTGTCTGATGAGCCGGTGTGAATCGTTCGGCATCCCCGCGGTCGAGGCACAGTGTTTCGGCACCCCAGTGGTCAGCTCGAACGGTTGCGCGATTCCCGAGGTCTGCGGCGCGGGCGGCATCTACCCTGCTCCCGCTGACCGCGAGGGCACCGCTGCCGCCCTGGCGCGGCTGCTGACCGATCCGGTTGAGTGGAGCCGTTACTCCCAGGCCGCCATCGCCAATGCCGCCAGGTATACCTACGACCTGACCGCGAAACCGCTGCTGAAGGTGCTGGAGATAGGCGCTCGGACTCCCAAGAGCTAAGAGCGCGGTCCGTGCCATTTGTGGGCTCGCCCACCGTCCCACCGTCTTGTAGGGTCACACCACCTGGAGTCTACCGCATGCGTTCCCACAGTGCTCCGCTGCGTCAAGTCAATGCCGTTGCACCCATCCGCATCTGTGATAACGGTGGCTGGACGGACACCTGGTTTGCCGGGCACGGCAAGGTCTTCAACATCGCGGTGTACCCCTATGTCGAGGTGCAGATGCGGGTGTTGCCGCGAAAAGGGGAGCACGAACGTTTCACCATCCACGCCGAGAACTACGGCGAGCGCTACCAATTGGCCGACCCCAAGGGGGTCTATGACAAGCATCCGCTGCTTGAGGCGGCCTTGGACTACATGCACATTCCCGAGGAGTTCAGCCTTGATCTGGCCATCTACAGCGAGGCGCCGGGCGGCTGCTCGACGGGGACCTCCGCCGCCGTGAGCGTGGCCCTCGTCGGCGCCCTGGATACCTTGACCCCAGGTCGGATGACGCCGCACGAGGTGGCCGCGGCGGCTCATCGCATCGAGACGGAGCTGCTCAAGCAGGAATGCGGTATCCAGGACCAGTTGGCCAGCGCCTATGGCGGCATTTGCTTCATCGACATGCATCAGTTTCCGCATGCGTCGGTGAGCCGCATCGAAGTCCCGGACGTGGTCAAGTGGGAACTGGAGAGTCGGCTGTTGCTGCTCTACACGGGCCAGGCGCATAGCTCCTCGGAGGTGCATCGCAAGGTGATTCGTGAGCTCGAGGACGCGGGCCCTACCTGTCCGAAGCTCACGCCATTGCGTCAGGCGGCGGAGCGCTCCCGCGATGCGCTGTATGCCGGGGACCTGAACGCGCTCGGCCAGGCCATGATTGCCAACACTGAGGCGCAAGGTAACCTGAATGCCAGCCTCATCGGCCCGGCACATCAGGAGATCATTGCCATCGCACGCAAGCACGGCGCGGTGGGCTGGAAGGTCAATGGCGCCGGCGGCAATGGCGGCTCAGTGGCCATTCTGACCAGCCCCGATCATAGCACCAAACGCGCCACCATCCGCGACATCGAAGCCGCCAACTCCAAATACCGCACAATTCCCATCCAGCTTGCCGATCACGGCTTGCGCGTCTGGGAATCGCGGTTAGCGTGAGCGTTCCTGGCGCCCTCGAGATGCCCACGGGGGACACCCGAAGTACAGCGGGGCTTCAGCGCAGTGGGGTGGCTGGCGAGCGTCGGTCACGATCCTGGAGACCAGGTCGAACGTAGCGCGCCCGGAGGCGTTTTTCGGGTGGGTTTCACAGCCCAGGATTTCCATGGCCAAACTCTCGATCGAGCAGAATCGCCAGGAGCGCAAGTACTCGCGCCGGGAGCAGGTGCTGCGCCTGCTTTGGGGGCTGGTGGGCTGGCCCTTGTTTCGCTTGAGCCCGCGACCGTGTTTTGGCTGGCGGCGCTTCGTTCTGCGGCGCTTCGGGGCGCGGGTTGGTCGGCAGGTGCATATCTATCCATCGGTCGAGATCTACTTTCCCTGGAACCTGACCATCGGCGGCTGGTCGGCGCTGGGGGAGGGCGTGCGGGTGTACAATCTCGGGCCGGTAACCATCGGCTCTCGCGTGACCATCTCGCAGCGGGCCCATCTCTGCGCCGGCACCCACGACTTCCGCGATCCGGCCATGCCGCTGCTCAAGCCGCCGATCACGATTGCCGACCAGGTCTGGGTCTGTGCGGAGGCTTTTGTGGGGCCCGGGGTGACGGTCGGTGAGGGTGCGGTGGTGGGCGCGCGGGCGGTGGTGGTGAAGGATGTCGCTCCGTGGACGATTATGGCAGGTAATCCGGCCCGTGAGATCGGCAAGAGAGGAATGAGGGATGAACGTTGAGACGTCCGACCCAGCCCCACCCGTATTCTTTTCCATCGTCATTCCGGCCCACAATGAAGAGGGATGCATCGGGCCGACGCTGGATGCCATTCTGGCGCGGTTTCGAGAGGAGAGCATCGAGGACTTCGAGATTGTGGTGGTGAATGATAACAGTCGGGATCGCACCGAGGCCATCCTGCGGGAATACGCCGGGAACTTTCCGCAGGTGCGCTATGTGAACAACGCTCCGCCCAATGGCTTTGGGTTTGCCGTTCGCCGCGGCCTGGAGGAGTTCAAGGGCGACGCGGTTGCCATCGTCATGGCAGACCTCTCGGATTCGCCTGCCGACATCGTGACCTACTACCGGCGCCTGAAAGCGGGCGCCGAATGTGTCTTCGGATCGCGCTTCATCCGCGGCGCCAAGGTTGCCGACTATCCGTGGCTGAAGCTCGTCGTCAACCGGCTGGCGAATGTGTTTGTCAAGTGGCTCTTCTGGCTCGATCACAACGACATCACCAACGCCTTCAAAGCCTACCGCCGGGAGGTCATCGAGGGCATCCAGCCCTTGCTTTCGCATCACTTCAACCTGACCGTTGAGATGCCGCTGAAGGCGATGGTGCGCGGGTACAGTTACGAACGGGTCCCGATCTCGTGGACCAATCGCGCCGCCGGGGAATCCAAGCTGCGCATGAAGGAGATGGGCAGTCGCTATCTTTTCATCGTGCTCTACGTATGGCTGGAGAAGAAGCTATCACGCGGGGACTACCACCGGGGTCGATGCCGCCGAACGTCCGCGTGATATCGGTCGGGTCTGAGCCGCGTAGCAGTATGTCCATGATGAATGTGAAATGTGCTCGCAGACTGTATACGGAGGCAGGCAATCATGACTAAACCACGCCGGATCGTGGTCACGGGATCTTCGGGTCTGATCGGGTCCGAAGTCTGTACGCACTTTGCCCAGTCGGGATGGGTTGTGCATGGCGTTGACAACAATCAGCGTGCCGCCTTTTTCGGGGCCCAGGGTGATACGCGCTGGAACCAGCGTCGATTGGAGTCGTCTCTGGTCGGCTTCGTGCATCACGAGCTTGACATCCGGGACCGGGAAGGGGTCCTGCGCCTGCTGGCCGAGGTGAAGCCGGAGGCGCTTGTCCACACCGCCGCACAGCCCAGTCACGACCGTGCTGCGGCGATTCCTTTCGACGACTTCGACACCAATGCGGTGGGCACGCTGAACCTGCTCGAGGCGGCCCGGCGCTCCTGTCCGGAAGCGCCGTTCGTGCACATGTCCACCAACAAAGTCTACGGTGACCGGCCCAACACCATCCGGCTGAAAGAGTTGGCTACGCGCTGGGACTTCGACGATCCGGCCTACGCCGAGGGGATCCCCGAAAGCTTCTCCATCGACCAGTCGAAACACTCTCTGTTCGGCGCTTCAAAAGTAGCCGGCGACGTCATGGTTCAGGAGTACGGGCGTTACTTTGGCATGCCCACGTGCTGCCTGCGGGGGGGCTGTCTCACGGGGCCGAATCATGCCGGCGTCGAGCTGCACGGATTCCTCAGCTTCCTGGTCAAGTGCAATCTGGAGGGGCGGAAGTACACCGTTTTCGGCTACAAGGGTAAGCAGGTTCGTGACAACATCCACAGCGCCGACGTGGCGCGTTTCATCGCCGCGTTCGTCGCCTCACCCCGGGTTGCGGAAGTCTACAACATTGGCGGCGGCAAGCAGAACGCCTGTTCCATCATCGAGGCCTTCGAGCTGGTTCGGGAGTGCTCTGGCAAGGCCCAGGTCTTCGACTACGTGGAAGAGAACCGGATCGGTGACCACATCTGCTACTACAGCGATCTGCGCCGGATGCGAGACCATTACCCGCAATGGGACCTCACGGTGAGCCTCCCCGAGATCGTGCGGCAGATTGTGACGTCCTGGCAGAACCGCGCCTTGGCGTCTTGAGGAAAGAGACACTATGCGTATCCTCATTACCGGGGTCTGCGGCTTCGTCGGCTCGACGCTGGCTCGCGCGCTGCGCCAGTCCCGCCCCGGCTGGCAGGTGTTGGGTCTGGACAACCTCAGTCGGCCCGGCAGTTGGATCAACCACGCATCCCTGCGCGAGATGGGCGTGGCGATCACGCATGGCGACATCCGCAACGCCTCCGATGTCGACGCCCTGGCTGCTGCGGATTGGGTCATTGATGCCGCCGCTATCCCCAGCGTTCTGGCGGGCATCGATGGGAAGACCAGTTCCAGGCAGTTGGTCGAGCATAACCTTCAGGGAACGGTGAACCTCCTCGAGTACTGTCGCCGGCATGGCAGCGGCCTGGTTCTGCTGTCCACCAGTCGGGTGTACTCCATACCGGGTCTGACCGCCTTGAAATTGGCGGTTCAGGATGACGCTTTCCGCCCGCTGCCCGAGCAATGCTTTCCCCCGGGGATCTCGGTTCGCGGAGTCTCAGAGTCCTACTCAACCGCGACCCCGGTTTCCCTCTATGGCAGCACGAAGATCGCCTCGGAATGTCTGGCCATGGAATATGGCAGCACCTACAACTTCCCCGTCTGGATCAACCGCTGCGGCGTCATGGCTGGAGCCGGTCAGTTTGGCCATCCAGGTCAAGGGATCTTCGCCTTCTGGGTCCATGCCTTCCGCGAGAAGCGAGCGCTGCAGTACATCGGTTTCGGCGGCACGGGCCACCAAGTGCGCGATTGCCTGCACCCCCTGGATCTAGTGCCACTTCTGGAGCAGCAATTTGCCGAAGGCATGACCTCGGTAAAGCCGAGGTTGGTCAATCTCTCTGGTGGCGTCGAGAACTCGTGTTCCCTCCGGCAGTTGACCGCCTGGTGCGAGCGGCGGTTTGGGCCCGGCCTCGTCGCGGCTACGACCGAGCAGCGCCCCTACGATATTCCCTGGCTGGTGCTGGATGCGGCAAAGGCTCAGGAGGTCTGGAACTGGCGCCCCGCGCTGTCGCTGCACGCCATTCTTGACGACATCGCGGTCTTTGCCGAACGCCATCCGCAGTGGCTCTCGGTGTCGCTGGGCTGATCCTCCTGGCAGAGGCCTGAGCGCGGGCAAGCGTCAAGCGCGGAGTGTGAGGTCTGGGACGATCCCGCCCATTCCGTGTCTGCGGATTTCACGGGCGGCCAGTCTTTGGCCCAGGCTTATAGAGTCTCCTTTGTGGGTAACCCTCTCCCCATCTCCGTGGTGATTCCGGTCCGCAATGAGGCGGTGAACCTTGGCCGTTGTCTCGAGGCGTTGGGGCACGACTTCGCGGAGGTGCTGGTGGTCGACTCGCACAGCTCTGACGCGACCTGCGACCTCGCCGCCAGCCATGGGGCACGGGTGGTCCAGTTCGACTGGAACGGCGGCTTTCCCAAGAAGCGGAACTGGGTATTGGGGAACGTTGCACTGGCGGCAGACTGGGTACTGTTCCTGGATGCCGACGAGTTTGTGACGGACGAGTTCAAGGCGGAACTGGCCGGGGCGCTGCCCGGGGCGCTGGTCGCCGGGTTCTGGCTGGCGTACCGCAACTCATTCATGGGGCGCTGGCTGCGGTTTGGGGACCGGTTTTCGAAGTTGGCCCTCATCCGCAAAGGCGCCGGGGAGTACGAGCGGATCGAAGATCAGGGCTGGAGCGATCTGGACATGGAAGTGCATGAGCACCCGCTGCTCAATGGCCCCACCGGGCGCATCCACAGTCCCATCCTGCATCGCGACTTCAAGGGCATGGACGCCTACCGGCGTCGGCACGAGTCGTATGCGAATTGGGAAGCGCGGCGGTTTCTGGCTCTCCGGGGCGCTGGTTGGGCGCGGCTGACGTTCAGGCAAAGGCTGAAGTATCGCCTGCTGGACAGTCGGTTGCTCGGCCCCCTGTACTTCGTGGGCAGCTATGGGCTCAAGCTGGGGTTCCTGGACGGCGGAGCCGGACTGCGGTTCGCGTGGCACAAGCTGCGCTACTTCCTGCGGATCAAGGCCAGGATCGACGAACTCCGGAGAGCGTCTGCCCACGAAATGCACGAATGACCGCCACGCATGCGCATCCTTATCCTGAACCAGTTCTACCCGCCTGACGCGGCGCCAACGGGCCAGGTCGCCCACGACCTGGCCCGTTGTCTTGTGGCGCGGGGTCACGAGGTCACCGCCTTGGCGTCGCGCCGTAGCTACTTGGGAGAGGCGGAGTATCCGGCGCAAGACGTCCGCGATGGGGTTACGGTTCAGCGTCTGGCGGGGTTGTCCTTTGGAGCCAAGAGCCATGTGCGCAAGCTGTTGGCCTATGCCTGGTTCTATGCCTCTACCGCCGTGCGCCTGGCGCTTCTGCGACCGCGGCCGGAGGTGGTCGTGGCGCTGACCACGCCGCCCTACCTTGGGCTGCTGGTGCGGTGGGTAGGGTTGGTGCGGCGCTGGCGGCGGGTGCATTGGATCATGGACCTGTACCCGGACGTGATGGAGGCGCATGGCATGCTCGGCCACAATCCGGCCGGCCGGCTGGCGGCGTCTGCACTGCGCTGGCTGACGCGGCGCGAGCTGGCCGGCGCGGCGGCGGTGCTGACGCTGGGTCCGGATATGGCCGAACGCTGTCGGCCCTACGTGCGCCCAGGGACACGCCTCGAGTGGGTCCCGCTGTGGGCTGGGGAGGGTCTTTTTTCGGCTGACGAGGAGGCGGTGCGCAGCCTCCGGCGTGAGCGCGGATGGGATGGCGCGTTGGTGCTGCTGTATTCGGGCAACATGGGGCTTGGACACCGCTTTGGGGAATTCCTCGCCGCGGCGGCCGCCGACCCACAAGCTCTGACTTCCACGGCGGCCACGTCCGTGCGTTTTGTCTTTGCCGGCGCCGGCAAGCGTCGCGCCGAGATCGAGGCATTCGCCCGGGAGCACCCCGCCGCGTCCATCGAACTGCTGCCGTATGCGGGTCCGGAACAGCTTGCCGTGCATCTGCGCTCGGCGGATGTGCTTCTGGCCAGCCTGGAGCCAGCCTGGGCGGGATGCATGCTCCCGAGTAAATTGCAAGGCATGTTGGCTGCCGGTCGGCCGGTGATCTTTGTGGGCCCCCGCGAGTGCTCCCTGGCGCATTGGGTCGAGGCAGCGGGAGCGGGCTGGACCGTGGAAACGGGAGACCACTCGGCCCTGGCGGTCGCCCTGCAGGCCGCGCTGGATCCGCAGGAACGCCGCCGCCGTGGTCTCGCCGCCCAAGTTTATGCGCGGGCGCACTTCCGCACGGCTCCCAATGGGGCGCGTATCGCCGACCTGATCGAAACAGCCGAATGAGGGCGGTCGCCGCCCGCTCAAGCTCCCGTGCCGCCGCGCCGTGGGCTGAGTGAAAGTTCACGCTGCCTGTAGCCCGAACCCCTACCCGTATGACTCTCGGACAAGAACTACGATGTCTCGCCGCCTTGCTGGTGAGCTGGTTTGTGGTAAACCTGATCACGCTCGAACGCTCGCCGACGGTGTGGCGCGATGAGGTCATGTTCACCGAGCCGGCGGTTCGGTTCTTGCAGGGACACGGTTTTACGGCCACGTCATGGGAGGCGTCGCCGCAGTTGCCCGCGGTGTTCAATGGTCCGTTGTACAGCCTGCTGTTGATTCCCTGGCTGAAGCTCTGGGGGATCGTGCCGGTGGCGACGCGTTCGCTGGGGTTGGGGTTGGGTGGCCTGGCCTGTTTCTGGCTATGGCGCCTATGCCGTCGGCGCGGGCTGTTGCGGTCGCCGACCTGGCGGTTGGTGGGGGTCGCGGTCTTGCTCTGCGGTTTTAGCGTTGTCTGGGCTTGCCGTAACGGCCGTTACGACGCGCTGGGGATGCTTCTGCTCGTGCTGCTGGTGGGGCGCGTGGGGAGAGGGGATTCGCCGCCCGCTTTGCGGTCAGCCGCGGAGTCTCCGAGGGGGCGATTCCCGGCCTTCGCCTCCATGGGGACCGCGCTGCTGGCGGCATTACTGCCCTTTGCCGGGCTCTACTTGATCCCGTATGTCGTGCTGGTTGGGTTGGTGGGGTTCGCCTTGGGGGGACGGTCCTTCTGGCGGCAACTGCTGCCGCCGGCCTTGGGCCTGGCTCTCGGTTGTGGCCTGCTGGCGCTGCTGCACCTGGGGTTGGGGACGTGGGCGGCCACCGCGGCTTTTGTCACGGCGCAGACCGGTCCCTCGGTACTCGGTCGGTTGGGCCAGATTCCCGCGTCGTGGTGCGCGGACCCGAGCCTGCTGCCGCTGGCGCTATTTCTCGTGGGTGTCTTGTCTACCCGTGGGTTGGGGGGAAGCCCAGGTGTGGGAGAGACCGTAGGGTCGGCCCCGGCGGGTTGGCCGGGGCTGGGTCCCGGCGTGATCGGGCTGGCTGCGCTCGTGGGCGTCCCGGCCTGGATGACGCTGGCCGGAAAGTACGCATCCTACTATGGTTGGATGACCTTTGTCCCGGTGCTGGGCGGCGTGCTCTGCGTCATCGAGCAACTCTCGCCCCCGGGCGGCGACGGGGAGTCGGCCGCGGCATCTCTAGGGGCGCCGCCGTCGCGCTGGCTGCTTTGGACGGGCGCCATGGCGCTGGTTGCCGCCGCGACCGTGGGTCTGCCGCTGCGACTGCTGGCATGCGGCCTGGAGTGGCGCCAGCGCGACCACGCCGCGGTGGCGCAGTTCGTCCGGGCGCAGGTGCGCTCGGATGATGTGGTCGTCAGCGGCTTTGAAACCTATTACGCAGTCACCCAACACTGCCGACAGATGACGCTCCCATCGTGCCTTCGGGCGCGCGGCGGCGGCATTCCGCGCGAGGTCACGGCTTTGGTTGGCGGCGAGGAACTCGTGCGGGAACTTGGAGCGCTGGAGGTTAGCGGGTGGGTGCCGATGGCGTCCTACGAGTCACCCCGCTATAGTCTGCCGGTTCGTCTGGGTCGGGCGCGCTGGTACAGGCTAACCGTCTGGCGTCGGCAGGCGGAAGGCGCGGGTCCAGAAAACCGGAGTCGCGTGCCAGAGGCGTGACTTCGCCGTTTGCCTTCTCAGGGTCGCTTCGAGTTGGCCATGAACCGCTGGGGATTGGGATAGAACCGGCGGCAGCGTTCCGCCTGACGACGGGACCCCGGCCGCAGAAACGTACTGCCCGTTGGAGTTGGGTGTCTGGTGGCATGGCGGAGCAACTCCTACAGCTAACGGGGGTCCACGGTTTGGCCCCGCGGGTGCGGGCCCTGGCCGATTGGCTGCGCCTGTTGCGGCTGCCGCACTGGGCCAAGAATGCGATGGTCTTTCCGGCCGTACTCCTGGCTGGGCGTGCTGTCGATCCGCTGGCCTGGCGGCAGGCCGTCTGGGGGTTTGCGGTATTCTGCCTGGCGTCCAGCAGCGTCTACGTCGCGAACGATCTGTTTGACTGCCAGGCGGACCGGCTGCATCCCTCCAAACGCCGCCGCCCCCTGGCCGCCGGCCGTTGCGGCGCCAGGGTGGCCGTCTGGACCGCGGCGCTGCTGGCCTTGTCGGCGCTGGCGCTGGCGGTCTGGGCGCCGGCGCCGACGGCCGTCTGCGTCTTGGCGTATCTGGCCCTGAACCTGGCCTACAGTCTGCGCCTCAAGCACGTGCCGATCGTGGGCGGGTGCTGCATCGCGACCGGTTTTGCTCTGCGTCTTGTCGGCAGTCTTGGCGCGCCGGGGCTGGAGCTGCGGCAGTGGCTGCTTCTGGCGAGTGTCTTTCTGCTCTGCTTCAGTGTGGCCTTGGCGAAGCGGACGGCGGACTTGCGTCTGCTGACCGGGGGAATGCCGATGACCCCGGCGGGGTCTGGCTCGGATGGGTACACCGTGGACGCACTGCGGTGTCTGCTTCCGGCATCCATCGTCGCGACGATCTTGGTGTACGGCCTGTTCGTCTGGGTCGTCGGCCAGGGTGTGGGGTTGCCCTTGTTGACCCTGCTGCCCGTGGTTTTCAGCTTGCTGAGGCTTGCCCGCCTGTCGACCACAGGGGCCTATGCGGAGCAGATCGACCTGATGCGCTCCGATGGCCGCTTGCTGGCAGCCGTCTCGGTCTGGCTGGCTCTGTGGGGGTGGATCGGCATCACGGGGTGAGGGTGAAGGAATAAACCTGGAATCTGAGCACGGCGGCCGAGGTGGCGGGGTGGATGCGAGCGGACGCGGCCATGGGGCCGGGGTATGGCCTTCCACCCTCGGCAAGCACACCGCAGACACGGGAGTGACAGCGATGCGGATATTAGTTACTGGCGGCGCGGGGTTTGTCGGTTCGCACTTGGATGCCGAGTTGGTCTCCAGAGGGCACGAGGTACTGGTCCTGGACAACCTCAGCACGGGCCGTTACGAGAATATCGAGTTGCTCGAGCGCAGCGGCCAGGTGCGGCTGGTGGTGGACACCGTCAACGACCCGCAGATTGTGGACGAGTGCGTCAAGCAGTGCGACGCGGTTTTTCACCTGGCCTCGGCCGTCGGCGTGCGCCTGATCATCGAGCAACAGGTGCGCACCATCGAGAGCATCGTGGGCGGTACCGACGTGGTTCTGCGCTCGTGCGCCCGCTATCGGCGACCCTTCCTGCTGACCAGCACCAGCGAGGTCTACGGCAAAGGCTTGAAGGTGCCCTTCAGCGAGGACGACGACCGGGTCATGGGCGCCACGACCAAACGGCGCTGGAGCTATGCCTGCGCCAAGGCTCTCGACGAGTTTCTGGCCTTGGCGCACTGGTACGAATCCCGTCTGCCTGTGCGCATCGCGCGGCTGTTCAACACGGTTGGCCCGCGGCAGACCGGCCAGTACGGCATGGTCGTCCCGACCCTCGTGCGGCAGGCCTTGTGCGGCCAGCCGATCACGGTCTACGGCGACGGCCAGCAGAGTCGCTGTTTCGGGCATGTGTCGGACGTGGTACGCGGCTTGGCGGACCTGATGGAGTGCGAAGCGGCCAAGGGCCAAATCGTGAACCTCGGCAACGATGAGGAAATCACCATCCTCGCCCTGGCCCAGCGCATTCGGGAGCTGACCGGCGCCGCCTCCGAGGTGGTGCTGATCCCGTACGAAGAGGCCTACGGCGAGGGCTTCGACGACATGCGGCGCCGGGTCCCCGATCTGTCTCGTGCGAAGCGCCTGATCGGCTTCGAGCCCAAGTTGGGATTGGACCAGATTCTGCGCGCGGTCATCGACTATGAGACGTGCCGACTGGGGTCGCGGTAGAGCGCCGAGGCGAGAAGTCTGGGCGCGGTGCGGAGGGGACTGGCTGTGATAGCGAAGCCTTGTCAGCTGGTATTGTCGTTGCCGCAGGCGTGCGCCTCACGCTTTGCGGCTTTGGACTTTCGAGTGCCGCCGGGCACGGTGGTTACCCATGACCCGCCGGCGACGCCGCTGGGGTCCGGCGGCGGTATGGTCCACGCCTTGGCGACCGCCTGGAAGGAAGCCGAGGAAGCGGACTTCCCGACCTGGCTGGAGCGCGGCGTTCGCGTGGTGGTGCATGCCGGCGGGGAGAGTCGGCGCACGCCAGCCTACGCGGCCGAAGGCAAGGCGTTCACCCCCATACCCGTCCTGCGCTGGTCGTTCGGTCAGCGGCTTGATCAGACGCTGCTGGATCTGCAGTGGCCGTTCCTCGAGGCCGCCGTGGAGGCGGCTGCCGCTGGGACCGCGGCGGCGGTGTGCAGCGGTGACGTGCTGTTGCGCGGCACTCTGCCGGCCCGGCTTCCGGAGGCGGACGTGGTCTGTCTCGGGATGTGGGCCGGGCCTGAAGCCGCGTCGCGCCACGGCGTGTTCTTCTGTGACCGGGCCTCTCCCGAACGGCTGCTGTGCATGTTGCAGAAGCCGTCGCCGGCCGAGATCAAGGCACTGTCTCAGGAGGCGCTTTTCATGGTGGATACCGGGCTGTGGTTGTTCAGCGCCCGGGCCGTGCAGGACCTGATGCGTGCCTGCGGTTGGACCGGGGACGCTTTCGGGGGCAGTGCGCCCACGGCATTGGACCTGTACGGCGGCGTCGGCTTGTCCTTGGGCGTATCGCCGCGGGTTCCGCACCCCGTGTGGAGCCGTTGGACGTGTGCGGTCGTGCCGGTCGGGGACGGCGGTTTCTATCATTTCGGGACCAGTCGGGAGCTGGTGGAGACCACGCTTCGTCTCCAGAATGCCCGACTGGACCAGCGGCACTTTGGCCGGGGCGTTCCGGAGCACCCGGCCACGTTCATTCAGAATGCCCAGGTCGGGGTTGGACTGTGCGCCGCAAACCACACCGTCTGGATTGAGAACTCCTTCGTTCCGGCTGGCTGGACGCTGACGCATGGGCATGTCCTCACCGGCATTCCCGAGAACTCCTGGGGGCTGCGCCTGCCGGCAGGCGTGTGTCTGGATATGGTGCCTGTGGGTGACGCTGCTTGGGCGGTACGCTTCTATGGTCTTGACGACGCCTTTCGCGGGGCCTTGGCGGAGCTGGGAACCACCTGGCTCGGGAAGTCGGCACAAGAGTGGTTCCGCAGACGTGGGTTGACCCTCGCGGACTGCGGCCTCGACGGCGGTGCGGACATACAGCGCGCGGCCCTGTTCCCGGTTCTCTCCAGCGAGCGACTGCACGGCGGGTTCGTGCAATGGCTGCTGGGCGAATCTGAGGAGCCGCGGGATTCGGCTTGTGCGGCCGCCGCGCTGATCAACCGGCCGGTGACGGGGGGCGCGTCGTGCCCGTCAGACAGTCCGGGAGGCCGTGTGCCGGCGGAGGACTACGCCGAGGTCTACCGCACCGCCGAGCGCTGGTCAGCCTCGGACCTGGCCACGGCCGCTGACCTGCCCCGGCGTGGCCGACAGCGTGAGGTTCTGCGGCAGCAGGCCATGGCTTGCCTGGCCGCCAGCCCGCTGCGCTCCGTGTTTCTGCGGACAGATCTTGGCGCGGCGGCAACGACGTTTGCTCGCCAGGGACTGCCGCTGCCGCTGGCGGAGCGTGTCAGCAGCCCCCTGGACGCGCTGCATCTGCATATGTTTCGCGCGGCGGTACGGCGCCAGCAAGGCAAGGCGGAGTGGCTCACGGACGAGAGCGCGGCCTTCGCCTCGCTGCGTCAGGCCTTGATGTCGCCCGGCGAGCTGGTGCCTGCGGCGCCGCAGCGGCGCCTGCTGGCCGACCAGATCATCTGGGGACGCTCCCCGGTCCGGGTTGACCTGGCGGGCGGCTGGACCGACACGCCGCCCTACTGTCTCGTGCATGGCGCTCGCGTCGTGAACCTCGCGATCGAACTCAACGGGCAGCCGCCCATACAGGTTTTCGGACGGTGTTCGGATGAGCCCGGCATTGTGGTCCGCAGCATCGACCTGGGCCAGCAACTGCACCTCTGCACCTACGACGACCTACGCTGTTTTGCCGAGGTCGGCGGCGCCTTCTCTATTCCGCGGGCGGCCTTGGCCTTGGCGGGGTTTCTGCCCGAGTTTGCCGCCCGTCCCGCCGATACGCTGCGCCAGGCTCTCGAGCGTTTTGGTGGCGGTATTGAGCTGACCCTGCTGGCGGCCGTTCCCAAGGGCTCCGGTCTAGGCACCAGCAGCATCCTGGCCGCTACGGTTCTAGGGACGCTGAATGATCTGTGTGGGCTCGGTTGGCACCGTGAGGAGATCATCCGTAGGACTCTTTGCCTGGAACAGATGCTCACCACCGGGGGCGGCTGGCAGGATCAGGCCGGAGGGGTATGGCCCGGGTTGAAGCTCCTGGAAAGCGGTCCTGGATCGCCGCAGGTCATCCAGGTGCGTTGGCTCCCCGATGCGTTGCTGCGGCAGCACGTCAATCGCACCGTGCTCCTGTACTATACCGGCATCACGCGGGTGGCCAAAGACATCCTGCAAGAGGTCGTCCGCGGGATGTTCCTCAACTCGGCGGGGACGTTGCGGCTTCTGGCGCAGATTGGGGAGCATGCGCAGCGGGCCGCCGATGCGGTTCAGCGCCAGGATCTGGCGGACCTGGGGGCGGTGCTCCGCCGCAGTTGGAACCTCAACTGTGCTATTGATGCGGGCACGAACCCGGCCGTGATTCGCGAGCTGTTGGGGCGCGTCGAGCGTTGGCTTGAGGGAGCCAAACTTCTAGGCGCGGGTGGTGGCGGGTACCTGCTCATGGTGGCTCGGGATCCCGACGCGGCGGCCTGCATTCGGCAGGAGTTCACGCTCAGGCCGCCTCATCCTGCGGCGCGCTTTGTCGAGATGACGCTGTCGGACGTGGGGCTGCAAGTCACCCGCAGTTGAGTCGGCCGCTCCACGGTCTCGACGCAGGGCAGGGTTCGGCACCCTCGGGCTGGACCACGCCTGCGGTTGGCAGCGGAGAAAAAGAAGCCATTGGCTTCTCCTGTGGCGATCATCAGTTCGGGCGCAGATCAGTTCCGTAGGGGTTCGCTTGTCTGAGAACTGCAGAGGGTCGAGGGCCTGCCCGCCGTGGTGGGTCGAGAGACAAGTGTCCGAGTCCCCCCCCCGTCAATTCGATCCCAATTTCAATCTCGATCCGCCATCCCACCGCTACGGTTTCGCGGCGGCACCACCAGCTGCGGAAGTCGCGGGTTCGCCTCTTCCTCGTCAGCCCCGAAGGGGCGCCATCCCTCCGCCCAGGGCAGCGCCCTGGGTACCGGGCATACCCCAGAGTCTCAGCCCCGAAGGGGCGCCATACCTGGCCGCGCGGTGCCCATGGACTGTCGGTATGC